>JANYFQ010000425.1 GCA_025362615.1 Hymenobacter sp.
GCAAAATCGGCGTGTTTGCCGGTGGGCTTGCCCTTGGCGTTCTTGGTTTCGCTGCGAATGATGATGGAGTCAATCTTGGCCATGTCGATGTAAAACCCATCGTAGTCAAAATTGAAACTCCGCCCTTTGAAGCGCATGGCCGAGGCCACCACCGCGCCGCTGAAATTGATGTTCCGGTTCTTGCCAACGCGGATAATGGCGCTGTCCGGCTTCACGTACACCGTGGCCGAGTCGTCGGAGAAGTTGAAGCGCTGCACGCCGCGCACCAGCAGCTCGTTGGTGTTCAGGTTGAGCGTGGCGTTGCGGCCCGAGCCCGACAAGGACTTGATGGCGAGGTGGTCGTAGTCCTTTTTGTCGCGGGCCGAGGCCACGTAGTGCGCGCCCTTGGGCAGAATGGTTACCTCGCCGGTTTGGGGGTTCCAGGCCACGTAGCCGTCGCGGGCCAGGCCGGCCATGTCCGAGCGCATGTTGGGCACGGACGTGTTCAGGTTCTCGGCCAGCTCGCTCACGTTGATGGTTTTGGCATCGCCGTGGGCCTGGCTGTAGCCCACCAGCATCTGAAGCGGGTGCAAGCGGTTGATGCTCTTGAGCTGTTGGTAGCGGTTGTTGGTGAAGAACTCCTTGCTTTCAAAATCGGCCGAGCTTTGGTTTTTCGACGACAGCACGGCGAAGTCGATGACGGGCTGGCGCAGGTTCCAGGTCAGGGCCTCCGTGCGGATGTCCAGCTGGTGGTAGGAGTCGCTGTAGGGCGTGTTTTTGTAGAGGCCATCCTCCCGCGAAAGCTTCAGCTGCTGCTTGCCTTTCAGGTACTTGAGCTGTGCGCCGGGGTGCGTCAGCGAATCCTTGGTCCCTTCGTAAATGGTGACGGCGGCCCGGCTGGCCGTTATCACCGAGTCGCCGAGCACGTAGGCCCGCGACGCGGCCTTGAACTTGGGCTTGCCGTCGAGGCTCACCGTGAGGTTGGATAATGAGCCGTCGAGGGCCGCGCTGAGGACCTTGCCGCCGGCCATCGAAATGCCGCCCCGGTACCGAATGTTGTCGCCCAGGTTCTTGATGCGGGCATCGTTGGTGAGGGAGATGAAGCGCGGGTAGCCGGTGTCGGGCGCGCCGGGCTTGCGCCGCACGCTTTTGTAGCTCAGGGCCCCTTTCACGGGGGCTTCCAGCACGGCCGGGTAGCTCAGGGTCACGGGCTGGGCCGTGAACTCCGGCTTGGTCATGTCGAAATCGAAGCCCGCCAGCTCGGCCGTCACTAGGTTGGTTTTGATGGACCACACAAACTGCCCGCCCGTGGCAATGAAGCGGTTGGTGCCGGGCACGGCCGTGCCGCTCACCTGCTTCACAAACACCGAGTCGCCGCCGGTGGCCATGAACAGGTCGGCATCCTTCACCACAATCACCGCGCCCCTGGCGGGCGGCGGCGCGTAGGCATCGTACACCGCCGAGGGCGTGAAGGACGGGGCCGGCGCGTCGAAATCAGAGGCCGCCGGCTTTGTGGCGGCGGGTTTGGCGGCCGCCGTGGCTTTGGTGGCGGCCGTGGCAGCGGGCTTTTTGGCGGGCGCTTTCTTCTTCACGGGCGCGCCCCAGCCGTCGTCATCGCCCCAGCCCCCGCCCGAAGGCGACGACCACATATCGGCCGTGTCCCAGCCGCTGCTCGATTTTTTCTTGGCCGCGGGCTTGGCCGCCGCTTTGGCCGCGGCCGGCTTTTTGGCGGCCGGCTTGGCAACGGGCAAGGGCTCTTCCTTCGGGGCCGGGGTGGATGCCCCAAACTCCAGGTTCGACTGCGGGGCCGCGATGGGCGAGTAGGCGAACGAAACGGTGCCGCCCACGGCGCGCAGCGTGTTGTAGCCCGAGCGGTAGAGGTAGCCGCCGGTGAAGAAGCGGTTGGTGCTGACCAGGAATCGTTCGGTTTCCTGCGGGGCTTCCTTATCCAGGGTCTGGTTAAGCACGTCGAGGTACTGGTCCATCTGCGGGTCTTTGAGCTTGGCCAGGATTTTCCCGTTCACGATGCTGGCAAACAGCATTTCGAAGTGCGGCCGGGGCTTGAACTTCTTGGCCAGCATGGTCTGCGAAATCGCCACGATGCGCGCCTGCTGCGAGCTGGTGAGGCTGTTGGAGGCCCACAGCTCCTTCAGGCGGGCGGCCGTCACGCGGGCCACGGCGTTGTTGGTGCTGGCCATCATGCCTTGCACGTCGGTAATGTACTG
>JANYFQ010000709.1 GCA_025362615.1 Hymenobacter sp.
CACCGTTTTCAGCAGCACCGGCGGCTTCCGCTTCCCCGACAACACGGTGCAAACCAGCGCGGCCGTGGACAACCAGACCCTGAGCCTGAGCGGCCAGACCCTGAGCATCTCCAAAGTAAGCGGCGCGGGCAGCTCCGTAACCCTGCCCGCCGACAACCTGGGCAACCACACCGCCACCCAGCCCCTGAAGCTGGCCGCCCAGCCCGTTTACCTCAACGGCGCCACTGACCTCAACCACCAGCTGCGTTTCAACCAGGGCGTGGACGGGCCGCAACTCTTCGGCTTTGGCGGCGGGGAACTGGGCTACAACACGGGCAGTAGCTACACCGGCGTGCTGCGCTGGAACAACGCGGGCAACGTGGGCATCGGCACCAGTGGCCCGGCGGCCTCGGCGCTGCTCGAGGTGAACTCGACCACCAAAGGCCTGCTGCCGCCCCGCTTGAGCCAGGCCCAGCGCGATGCCGTGAGCAACCCCGCCGCGGGGCTGCTGGTGTACAACACCGATAGCAAAAAGCTAAACGTGTGGAACGGCAGCGCGTGGACCGAAAGCCTGGCGACGAACGAAACGCCCCTCACGGCGCGGTTCGACTACACCGGCGGTGCCCAGGCGTGGACGGTGCCGGCCGGCGTGACTTCGGTGCGCGTGGAGCTGGGCGGGGCGAAGGGCGGAGAACACAGCTCGCTGGCTCCCGGCGGCGCGGGGGCCCGCGTGACGGCCCAGCTGGCCGTCACGCCGGGCCAGGTGCTAAACGTCTACGTCGGGGGGCAAGGGGGGAACCCCGCCTCGGGGGGGGACCTCCGCGCGGCTTACAACGGCGGCGGCTGGGGCGGCCGCAACACCGGCCTCGGTCCTTCGATGAGCGGGGGCGGGGGCACCGACATCCGCATCGGCGGCACGGCCCTCGCCAACCGGGTGCTGGTGGCCGGCGGCGGCGGGGCCGGCGGCAACCTCTCCAACGGCCAATACGGTGGCGGCGCAGGCGGCTACGTGGGCAATGACGGGAGCCCCATCACGAGGAGCGGCTCCGGGGGCACCCAAACCAGGGGCGGCTTCCGAAGCGGGTCGCTGGGCCAGGGCGGGGGCGTGGTCGGCATGTCCGGCGGCGGGGGCGGCTACTACGGCGGCGGCGCCGGCTTTTCCGCTAACGCCGGCGGGGGGGGCGGCAGCTCCTACGCCAGCCCGACCCTGACGCGAGGCGCGCAATACACGACCGGGGCTGTCGGCAGCGACGGCTACGTCATCATCACCATGCTGCTGGCTTCGCCCGCCATCAGCCTTACGGAGGCCACCACCGGCCAGGACAACGGGGCCGTGCTGTTCAGCGACCAGGGCAAAATCGGCGGCGACGCGGCCAACCTGAGTTGGGACAACACCGCCAAGCGCCTCAGCCTGGGCACCGGCGGCCTCCGCTTCGCCGACAACTCGGTGCAAACCACGGCCGCCACCAACGACAACCTGGGCAACCACACCGCCACCCAGGCCCTGAAGCTGGCCGACAACCCGCTGTACCTGCGCGGAGCCGGCGACACCAACCACGGCCTGCGCTTCAGCGCCGCCGTGAACGGGCCGCAGCTCTACGGCTACTTCGGCGGCGAGCTGGGCTACAACCAGGGCACCTACGCCCCGGTGCTGCGCTGGACCGAAACCGGCCGCGTGGGCATCGGCACCGTTACCCCCGCCTTCCCGCTCGACGTGCAAACCACCCTTACGCCCGCCAATTACAACTACGGCTATCTCAACAGCAACGGCAACACCGGCCCCGCGTCCAACAGCACCGGCGCGGTGAGCATCCGCGCCACCGGCCGCGTGCTGGCTTCCGAGTTCAACGCCACCTCCGACCGCCGCCTCAAAACCATCATCGGCCTTTCGGATAACGCCGCTGATTTGGGCCTGCTGAACCGGCTGCGCATCACCGACTACACGATGCGCGACCGGGTGCAGTACGGCCAGCGGCAATTTAAGAAAGTCATTGCCCAGGAGGTGGAGGAAGTCTTCCCCCAGGCCGTGAACCAGCACGCCGGCTTCCTGCCCGACGTGTACGTCCTGGCCTCGGAAGTGAGCAGCACGGGCGATTCGCTGCTGTGCCTGACGCTGCCCCAGCCCCTGAAGGAGGCGGCCCAAGCCGGCCAGCGCGTGAAGCTGATGGGCGAGAAGGGCGAACGAACGGCTACGCTGGCCCGCGCCGCCACCGGCCGCACCCTGGTGGTGCGCGGCGCCCAGGAGCTGCGGGGCCAAAAGGTGTTCGTCTTCGGCCTCGAACACCCCGACGTGCGCACCGTGGACTACGAAGCCCTGGCGATGCTCAACGTGAGCGCCACCCAGGAGCTGGCCCGTAAGGTAGCCGAGCTGGAAAAGCAAAACGCCGCCCTGCGCACCGCCCAAACCCAGGCCACGGCCGACACCCGCAGCCTCGCCCAGCGCCTCGCCGCCCTGGAGAATATGCTGGGGGCAAAGGCCGAAGCAAAATAACGTTAAAAATGGCGCGGGGCGCTGCCCCGTGCCGCAGGTATCACCCATTTCTCCCCATGAAACTCCCCATTCTGTTGCTAGCCACCCTCCCGGCCCTGGCCCAAACCCCCATCACCCTCACCCCGGCCACCTTCCCGGCCTCGCCCACCAGCGTCGAACAGTACCAACCGGTAAACTTCGGCTTCAGCCCCACCGCCACCGGCCCGAACCACGCCTGGGACTACCGCAGCCTGGTGCCCAGCGGCAGCCCCTACGCCGTGCCCTACGAGCCGGTGCCCGCCGGCAGCGTCGCCGGGGCCCAATGGGTCCTGTCCCGGCAGGCCATCATCGGCCGGTTCGCTTTCCGCTACCAGGTCAGCCAACGCCTCAGCCCCACCGGGCGCCTCAGCCTGGGCCGCACCGTGCCGCGCCAGGCCCGGTCGCTGGCTGCCGTCACGGGCAGCCCCACCGATTCGACCATCATCAACCGCCAAACCACCCTGCTTGGCCCCAACGGCGTGGTGGATTTTCCGCTGCCCCTCACCGCCGGCAACTACGCGCGCCGCGCGTTTCGCTTCGCCACCACCGGCACCAT
>JANYFQ010000028.1 GCA_025362615.1 Hymenobacter sp.
AAAAGCTCTGGCCCGCGCCCGTCAGCACCTGGGCGTGGAAGCCCTGGGGCGTAAGGTCGAGCCGCACCGAGGCCGCCGCATCGTCGAGGCCGATGCCGGTGTAGGTTTTAATGTCGGGGAATTGCGCGGCCAGTTCCGGCACCATAATGGGGGCCTCGCGCAGGGCAAAGCGGCCAGTGCTGCCGTTGGGCAGGGGCAGCGCCAGCACCAAAGGGGAAGCACCAGCCTGGGTTTCGGGTGGGACCGTAGCCAGGGCCGCCCGCAGGCCGTCCACATCCAGCGTGAGGGCCTGCGCGTGAAACAGCGCAGCCGCCAGTGGCGTTGCGGCGGCTGCACGGCTCGCTTCCGCATCGGCCTGAAAAAACAGTGGGGCCGGCCGCTCTTGCGCCCGCGCTCCAACCAAATTACTGAGAAAAAGAGCAGTACTTAGCAGCAGACCGGCAGGGCGAGGAGCAGCCAACGCAGCCGGAAAAAAGGAGGGTGATTGTTGCATTTTAGCGTATGTGAAAGCAAGTCCTATGAAAGGTTAAAAGGCTCTTGAAAATGCGCAGAATTTGAAGTGCAACACTCATCTTTCGCGCATTTTGATGGGAGTATTTTTCAAAGATATAGCTCACCGGCAGATTCTGCTTGCGCTCCCCTTTTCGGCCCAGGGCCGTCCTTCGGTTGTTAACGCGGTCGAACTGGTGGACATCATGCTCCACAAGCTCAGAAGCGGCTGCCAGTGGCGGATGCTGCCGGTCAGGCAGTTCTCCACCGGTGCTTCCAAGCACGCCATACGCGGGCCAACATCGCCCGCAACCGCCGTACCGCCGACGGGCAGACCGACGACATTTTTTGATGCCGAACTCTACCGCCGCCGCGCAGCAGTCGAGCACGCCAACGCCTGGCTCGATGGCTTCAAAACCTTGCTCGTGCGCTACGAAACCAGCGTCGGTAATTGGTTGGCCTGGCACTGGCTCGCCTTTGTGGTCATCTTTTTGCGAAAAATCATCCAAAAGCCGGTTTTCTAAACAGCTTCTCTGTTTTGCGCTTCTCATTGAACGACTCGCGGGCGTTTCGCACAACGATTTTTTTGCCGTAGAAACACGATATTTTGTGTCTCTACGGCAACGCTTGCCTTCCTGAACAACCTCAGCGGGCCGGTTGCGGCCCACCGCCAGCGGGTTGTACTTTTGTGCTGCCCCGTCTCACTTCGCACCCCGCTGTTGTTCCCGTTGCCTTCTCCCCCGCCTGTGCGCCGTTGCTGTTTGTTGGTCGGACTGCTACTGACCTACCTGTTTGCCCCCGAGGGCGCTGCCCAAACGCCCGCCCGCAAAGCCGAAACCCAGGCCATCCAAAACCTGCACTACCGCGAGGCCAAAACGCAGCTCGACAACGGCCAGTACGCCGCCGCCCTGGCCCAACTCGAGCCGTTGGCCGCCCCGGCCGCCCGCTTCGCCCGCGCCGCCGATGCCGCCTACCTCGCCGCCTACGCCGCCGCCCGCCTGGGCCAGTGGGCCGAGGCCGAGCAGCTCCTCAACCTGCTGCGGGCCGAGTACCCCGCCTACCCCAACCTACCCGACGCGCTGCTGCTGCAAGGCCAGCTTTCGCTGGAGTTAAAGGACTATGATACAGCGGTAAAAACACTATCAACCCTGCCGCCCAACCGCCTTAGCACCGAGCGCGATGCCTTGCTAACCAGCTACCTGCCCCAGTTAGCCGACCGCCCCACCTGGCAGCGCCTGCTGC
This sequence comes from Hymenobacter sp., assembly GCA_025362615.1. GTDB lineage: Bacteria > Bacteroidota > Bacteroidia > Cytophagales > Hymenobacteraceae > Hymenobacter. Next base: position 1,732 of record JANYFQ010000028.1, read on the forward strand.
GCCGCTACCCTCAAAACGACCTGCTGGCCCGCCTCTACGCTGACTGCCTCGCCGGCCCCACCGGCTATTTCACCGAAGCCGACCGCCCCGCCCTCGAAGTCCTCGTCGCCCGCCTCCACCTCGACCCCGCCCGCTACACCCCGCCCGCCGTGGCGCTGGCCCCCCGCGCCCGCAAAAGCAGCTACAACGTGGCCGTGCTGCTGCCCCTGGAACTAGAAGACCCAGGCTGGCAAACCCAACGTAAAAATCAGTTCATCACCGACTTATACGCCGGCCTGCGCCTGGCCCAGGATTCGCTGGCCCGCGCCGGGCACCCGCTGCAACTTTACTGCTACGACACCGGCGCGGCCACCGATACCGCCACCTTCCGCCGCCTGCTGGCCCTGCCCGAAATGGCGGGCATGGACCTGCTCATCGGCCCAATATACAAGGCCAACGCCAAGTTGCTCAGCCGGTTTGCGCTTGAACACCAGACGGTATGCGTCAATCCGGTGTCGCAGGACGGCGACCTGGCGCTCGACAACCCGTACCAATATTTGTTTTTGCCCAGTGCCGCCACCCAAGGGCGGCAGGCGGCCCAGTTTGCGGCCAGCGCCTTTGGCACCGGCCGCCCCGCCTTGCTGGCTTTTGAAGACAGCAAGGACGATGCCGACTTCGCCAACGCTTACCAAGCCACCTTCGAGGCGCTGGGTGGCAAGGTGCTACCGCCGCGCCGCTTCAACCCCGACGTAGAAACCAGCACCAACGCAGCCTTCGCCGGGCTGGCCACGGCTGGGGCCGGGCACGTTGTAGTAGCCTCCGATGCCCGCCGTAGCGGCCCCGCTGCCTTCGCCGCCCTCCGCATTACCGCCCCGCGCCCGGCGTTGCTGGCTCCCGCCTCCTGGCTCGACAACCCCCGCCTCGACCCCAGCCAGCTCAATGGCAACGCAACGTACTTGCTGCAACCTAAATTCTACGACGAAGCCGGCCCCAATTTCCGGCGTTTTCGGCAGCTTTACCTCGGCCAGCAGCACTTGCCGCCCAGCCTGTTTGCCTGCCAGGGCTTCGAGTTGCTGCTGCAATTTGGCTCCTTGCTGCACCAGTTCGGGCCGGGGTTTCAAACCAGCTTGGCCACGGCCGGGCCGCTGCCCGGTTTTCTTTTCCAGGGAATCAGCTACCCCACCGGCTTCCGCGACAACCAAATCATGCCCATCACCAAGCTCGATAATTTACAAATGCAAGTCGTGCGGTGAATTTTATTGTTGAATTGTTGCATTGCTTAATTGTTGCTGGCGAGTGCATCTGTCCCGCAGTGGGCGCAGTGCGCCAGGGCACAAAAGAGCAACAATTAAACAATGCAACAATTAAACAATTAAACAATGATTTCCACTTCCGAAACTCTTTTTGCCCACGCCCAAAGCGTCATTCCCGGCGGGGTCAATTCGCCCGTGCGGGCGTTCCGCTCCGTGGGCGGCTCGCCCGTATTCATGGCCAGCGCCGAAGGCGCGTGGCTGACCGATGTGGATGGCAACCGCTACCTCGACTTTATAAACTCCTGGGGGCCAATGATTTTGGGCCACGCTCCGGCCATCGTGCTCGATGCCGTGCGGGCGGCGCTGCCGCATTCCCTCAGCTTCGGGGCACCCACGCGCCGCGAAACGGCCATTGCCGAACAAATCATCAAAATGGTGCCGGGGGTCGAGAAAGTGCGGCTCGTGAACTCGGGTACGGAGGCGTGCATGGCGGCCGTGCGGGTGGCGCGGGGCTTCACCGGCCGCGATAAAATCCTCAAATTCGAAGGCTGCTACCACGGCCACGGCGATGCTTTTTTGATAGCCGCCGGTTCCGGTGCCCTCACCCTCGGCGAACCCGATTCGGCGGGCGTGACGCGCGGCGTGGCCCAGGATACCCTCACCGCGCCCTACAACGATTTGCCCGCCGTTGAGGCCATTATCGCCGCCAATGCGGGCCAAATTGCGGCGCTTATTCTGGAGCCAGTCGTGGGCAATATGGGCCTTGTAGTACCCGCCGAGGGCTTTTTGCAAGCCCTGCGCGACCTTTGCACCCAGCACGGCATCGTGCTGATTTTTGACGAGGTGATGACCGGCTTTCGCCTGGCGCGGGGCGGGGCGCAGGAGTTGTTCGGCATCACGGCCGACCTCGTGACGCTGGGCAAAATCATCGGCGGTGGCCTGCCCGTGGGGGCCTACGGCGGCCGGGCCGACATCATGAACTGCGTGGCCCCGGTCGGCAAAGTCTATCAGGCCGGCACGCTCTCCGGCAACCCCATCGCCACCGCCGCCGGCCTGGCCCAACTCGGCTACCTGGCCGACCACCCGGAGCTGTACACTGAGCTGGAGCGCGTTACCGCCCGCCTCGCCGATGGCACCCGCCAAATTGCCGCCGACCTGGGCCTGCACTACACCGTCAATCGCGTCGGCTCGATGTTCAGCGTCTTCTTCACCAGCCGCCCCGTCCACAACCTCAACGATGCCAAACACGCCGATACCGCCGCCTTCGGCCGCTACTTCCACGCCATGCTCAAACGCGGCATCTACCTGGCCCCCTCGCAGTTCGAGGCCCTTTTCGTGTCGATTTCCATGACCGACGACCTAGTGGATTTGTACCTCACCGCCTGCCGTGAGGCGATGATTGAAGCCCACGCCTAACCTGTTTCGCACGGAGTTCAGAAGGGGGAAAAAGAAGTTTTAAAAGGAGTTTCGTCGGTTAAATTTCTCCTTTGAACTCCTTTTTCCTCCTCCTAAGCTCCGTGCGAAATAATCCTTCCCCCCATGCGCCAAGTATTCCTTCTCCTCCTCTTTCTCACCAGCATCGCCCGCGCCGCCGAAACGCCCGCCCAGGCCAACAAGCGCCTCTACGATGCCACGGTGGACGAACTGAACTTTCGCACCTTTGAAACGGTGTACGACAAGTCTTTCACGCGGGGCAAGTTTCCGGTTACGCTCCGCACGGCCCAGGCCCGCAAGCAGTTCGACCAATTTGGCGACAACAAGCCGCTGAAACAGCTTTTTCAGAACTACAACGCCATCGCCGAACGCTACAAAAACCGCTTCGGCAACGGCAGCCTTGCCCTGGCCGAGTTCGAGCGGCAGCTCAACAACATTCTGCTGGACAAGAACTTCGAGTTCTTCATCCGCAGCCTGCCCCGCGACGAGCGCGTTGCCCTCATCCGCGCCGAGCAGCGCCTCATCAAACAGGCCAGTGCCCGCTTCAACGCCGCCGGCGAAACCTCCGACACCAGCCCCCAACCCACCGCCGAAGCCCAGGCCGAAGAGCCACTCGCCGCGCCGCTCACCACCAACGACGACGGCAGCGCCACCCCGCCCGAGCTGCGCTCCGAAGAAGGCCCCGCCCTGCCCGAAGCCACTGCCCCCAGTGGCCCCGCCCCGCGTCACGACTGGCTCGACTACTTCACCCTGCTCTTCTCGCTGGCCAACGCCCTGATGCTGGTCTACCTCATCACCAACGCTTTACCGGCCATCCGCAACCGCATCAACCGCCTCGCCGCCAACCCCGAACCCGAAGAAGAACCCACCACCGCCCGCAGCCTCCTCGCCCGGATGCGCCCCCCCCGCCCCGCCGACAACTACCGCGACGACCGCTACCCCGACGACCACGAATCAGAAAATTCCTACGACGACGAAACGCAAACCGACGATAGCTACCCCGACGATGACCAGGAACCGCTACCCCGGCGGTAGTTTTAGTGCCTGGTTAAATTGTTGAATTGTTGCATTGCTTAATTGTTGCTGCCGAGTGCTTCTGTTTCGCAGTGGACGCAGTGGTAAAAACGCAGTAAGCGCAGTGTGGTTGTGGGCACGTAAGAGCAACAATTCGGCAATTAAACAATAAAACAATTCACCCCCCAATGATTCTCACCGACCTTCAAATCCTCGCCGAAATCGAAAAAGGCACCATCGTCATCGCGCCCTACGACCGGAGCTGTCTCGGTACGAACTCCTACGATGTTCACCTCGGCCGCTACCTGGCCACGTACCACGATGCCGTGCTGGATGCGCGTAAGCACAACGAAATCAATCATTTCGAGATTGATGCCGCCGAAGGCTTCGTCCTCCAACCGGGCACCCTCTACCTCGGCGTGACCGAAGAATACACCGAAACCCACGCCACCGTGCCTTTCCTCGAAGGCAAAAGCAGCGTTGGCCGCCTCGGCATCGATATTCACGCCACCGCCGGCAAGGGCGATGTGGGCTTCTGCAACCACTGGACGCTGGAAATCAGCGTGTCGATGCCCGTGCGGGTGTACGCCGGAATGCCCATCGGCCAGCTTATCTACTTCACGGTGCAAGGCGACGTAGCCACTTTCTACAACCGCAAACCCAACGCCAAATACAACGAGCGCACCGACCGACCAGTGGAATCAATGATGTGGAAAAATCAGTTTTAAGGCGGTTTCCAGAACAGTGTACCACCAAGCTGTGCTTGGTTTCGCGTTGAACGATGATGTTCCTTGGGCAGCCTACGCGAGACCAAGCACAGCTTGGTGGTACACGCAATGCTGCTGCGCCCCAACGATGAAGGCCGCTTGCTGAACCGTGGGCTGAAGTTTGCCGTTAAAAAAACACCCGCCCCGTCCCCACCCACCCACAACCCATTTTTTTAACATCAACCCTCCGGCCTGATGAAATTGACCTTCGCCCTGGCTACTCTGCTAACAAGCGCGTTAGCCGTCACCGCCCAAACCTTGCCACCGCCCACCGCCGTGCAGGACAAAACCCAGCCCAGCCCGCGCCTCAACCCCGTGCAGGCCCGCGCCGCCCGCCTCTCCGACCAAATGGTGCGCGACCTGCGCCTAAATGGCTACCAGGCCGCCCGCCTCCGTGCCATCAACGAGGAAAAAATAACCAAGCTCGAAGCCAACCAGCGCCAGCACGCCGCCGATGCCAAGCTGCTGCAACAACAGAACACCCTGGTTTACAAGGAACGCGACCGCGAATTACTGGCCGTCCTCAGCACCGACCAGTACAGCGACTACTTCGATGCCCGCAAGCGGTACGACAAATTCGACCAGGATTTTGCGGCTGGCTCGGCCGCCAGTCAGGCACAAGCGGCCTTTATCAACTCGGTACAAAACCCAACCCCAGTCCGTACCAACAACGCCACCATCGGCCCGGCCAAGGCAGCCCCGGTGCGCCCTGCCGGCAACCTGGGCCGCAACGCCCGCCGAGGCCAGTAGGCAAACCAATACTTTGTTAATCAAAGACATTACGCACTACCCGAAGGGGTTGCACAACGTCATAACCAAAACAAAAAAATGGTCGGACGAAGCCCTTTGGGCGATTCGTCCGACCATTTTTTTACGGCCTGAAAACAACGCTACTGCCCCTGCCCTTCCTGCTCGTTAAGGTATTCGCTGAGGCGTTTGCAGAGGTCTTTCATCATCTCGGCCATCTGCTTGTCGCCAGTAGCCGTGACGATGTTTTCGGCCATCGAGCCCATGTTATCGACGCAAAACCGCTTCATATCCTCAACGGGCATATCTTTGGTCCAAAGGTCGATTTTCATCGTTCCGGCCTGCTCCCGGTCCCAAAGCGCAATGTTCATGGCCTTGGCAAAGTGGATGCCCGGCCCGGCATCAGTCGCCGACCAGCTAATGGCCTCGGGCACTTTATTCTCATCCAGCGCAATGCTGAAACGTATTTCTGACTTGACCACGGATTTTAAGGCTGATTTTAGGTGATTGCACTGATTCCTTGGGTAGAACAAGGGCTGTTCCGATGAAATGACACCAACAGTAGCTTGCTCTCTTTCGCAACCTCAAACCAGTGTAATCACCTTAAAATCAGCCTTAAAATCAGTGATTTAGACGTAATTATTCAGCATCACGGGCATCACCAGCATCAGGATGCTCTCGTTGTCGTCGGCGGCGGCGGGCATGAGCAGGCCGGCGCGGTTGGGAGTGCTGAGTTCGAGCGTAATGTCTTCGGAGTCAATGTTCGAAAGCATTTCGAGCAGGAAGCGGGCGTTGAAGCCGATTTCCATGTCCTCACCGTCGTACTGGCAGGCGAGGCGCTCGTTGGCTTCGTTGCTGAAATCGAGGTCTTCGGCCGAAACCGTCAGCTCGGAGCCGGCCAGGCGCAGGCGCACCTGGTGGGTCGTTTTGTTGGAGTAGATGCTGATGCGGCGCACCGAACCCAGCAGTTCCTGGCGGTTGATGGTGAGCTTATTGGGGTTGCTGACGGGGATGACGTTTTCGTAGTCCGGGTAGCGCTCGTCAATCAGGCGGCACACGAGGCGCATCTGGTTGAAGCTGAAAAAGGCGTTGCTCTGGTTGAACTCGATGCGGACCGGCGTAGCCTCCGAAGGCAACGAGCTTTTGAGCAGGTTGAACGCCTTGCGCGGCACGATGAGGTTGGCCGTCTGGCCCGCGCCCACGTCCTGCCGGCGGTAGCGCAGCAGGCGGTGCCCGTCGGTAGCCACAAAGGTTATCTGGCTGTCGGCCAACTGGATGAGTACGCCAGTCATGGCCGGGCGCAACTCGTCGGTGCTGACGGCGAAGATGGTTTTGTTGATGGCCCGCGCCAGCGACGACGACGGGATTTCGACCGGGGCCGAGCCTTTCACGACCGGCACACGGGGGAAGTCGGCGGCGTTTTCGCCGGCCAGCTTGTAGCGCCCGCTGGCCGAGCCAATCTCGATGGTGTAAGTTTCCTCGTCCAGCGTGAAGGTCACGGGCTGGTCGGGCAGGTTTTTGAGCGTGTCGAGCAGGATGCGGGCCGGGGCGGCGATGCGGCCCGAATCGCGGGCCTCCACGGCCAGCTCCGTCACCATGCTCGTTTCCAGGTCGGAAGCCGTGATGGTGAGCTTGCCGGCTTCAATCTCGAACAGAAAATTCTCCAGGATGGGCACGACCGGGTTGTTCGTGACCACGCCGTTGATACTTTGGAGCTGCTTGAGCAGCGCCGACGACGACACAATGAATTTCATGTACTTAGGTTGAGTAGGTGCTGGTGAGGGCCGACAAAGGTACGCGGCCGGGGCGGGGTTTCAACCGCTTACAAGGCTCGCAGGGCCGCTTCCAGGGCTGCAATTTTGGCTTCGGCATCGGCCAGCTTCTGGCGTTCGCGCTCCAGCACGTCGGGCTTGGCGTTGGCGGTAAATTTCTCGTTGGCCAGCTTGCGCCCCACCGACTCCTGAAAACCACGGGTGTAGTCCAGTTCTTTTTCGAGGCGGGCGCGTTCGGCGGCGGTATCAATCTGACCCTCAAGCGGCACAAAGTATTCAGCCCCAGCGTGGACGAAGCTCACGGCCGCCGCCGGGGCGGTTTCGGCGACGCTGATGGCGGTCAGGTTGGCCAGTTTGCGGAGCAGCGGCCCGTAGGCTTGGAGCAGGTCGGGCTGGGTGGTTTTGACCAGCAATTCCAGCGCTTTGGTGGGCGCTAACTGCTTCTGGTTGCGGATGGTACGAACGCCGGCCACCACGCCCAGCGCCCACTCCATGCGGGTTTGGCGGGCGGCGGCATCGGGGGCCGGCACGAGTTGGGGCCAAGCGGCCACGCACACAAAATCGCGGCCAGTGCGAGGGGCCAGCTCGTGCCACAGCTCCTCGGTGATGAAGGGCATAAACGGATGCAGCAGTTGCAGCAGCGTTTCAAAGAAGCCCACCGTCTGGCGAAGCGTTTCAGCATCAATGGGTTGCTGGTAGGCGGGCTTCACCATTTCGAGGTAAAGGGCGCAGAAATCGTCCCACACCAACTTGTACACTGTCAGCAGCGCGTCGGAAATGCGAAACTTGTCGAAATGCTCGTTCATTTCGGTGGCGGCAACGGCAAGCCGGGCTTCAAACCAATTCACGGCCAACTCGTTGCTGTACGGCAGCGCCGCATCGGCTTCCCAGCCCTTCACGAGCCGGAAAGCGTTCCAAATTTTGTTGCTGAAGTTGCGCCCCTGCTCCACGAGCTTGAGGTCGAAGAGCAAATCGTTGCCGGCGGGGGCCGAAAACAGCATTCCCGTCCGCACCCCGTCGGCCCCGTACTGGGCAATGAGTTCGAGCGGGTCGGGCGAATTTCCGAGTTGCTTGCTCATCTTGCGGCCTTGAGCATCGCGCACAATGCCAGTCAGGTACACGTTCTTGAACGGCACCTCACCCCGAAATTCCAGCCCAGCCATTATCATGCGGGCAATCCAGAAAAAGAGGATGTCCGGCCCCGTCACGAGGTCGTTGGTGGGGTAGAAATACTTGATGTCAGAGTTTTCGGGGTCTTTGAAGCCGTCGAAGACCGAAATGGGCCAGAGCCACGACGAAAACCAGGTATCGAGCACGTCTTCGTCCTGCCGCAAGTCGCTGGCTTGCAGCGCGTCGTTGCCCGACTGAGCGCGGGCCTGCACCAACGCCTCGGCGGCGGTGCGGGCCACCACAAACGAGCCATCGGGCAGGTAATAGGCCGGAATTTGCTGGCCCCACCAGAGCTGCCGCGAAATGCACCAGTCGCGCGGGTTTTCCATCCACACGCGGTAGAGGTTTTTAAATTTGGCCGGGTGCAGTTGCACGGTGCCGTTTTCCACCACTTCGAGTGCGGGCTTGGCCAGTTGCTCGGTTTTGAGGAACCACTGCAAGCTCAATTTCGGCTCAATCACGGCCCCGGTGCGCTCCGAGGTTTGCGAAATGGTGGCGTACTCTTCCGTTTTTTCCAGCCAGCCCGCTTCTTCCAAATCCTTGACAATGAGGCGACGCACGGCAAACCGGTCCATCCCCGCGTAGCGCGGCCCAGCGTGCTCGTTGAGCGTCCCGTCGTTGTTGAGCACGTCGATTACGGGCAAGTTATTGGCTTGGCCAATTTCGTAATCCACAAGGTCGTGGGCCGGCGTCACTTTCAGGGTGCCGGTGCCGAAATCCACGGCCACGCGCTCGTCGGCAATGACGGGGATTTCACGTCCAATGAGTGGAATCCGAACCTTTTGCCCAATTAAGTGCTGATAACGCGGGTCGTTGGGGTTCACTGCCACCGCCACGTCGGCCATGATGGTTTCGGGCCGCGAGGTGGCAACCGTCAGCCAGGCATTGCCATTGACGGCCAGTGGCTGACCCGTCGCGGAATCAACCGGAACCTCATTTTGAGTGAAGTTGCTTGCAAAGGCGTAACGCAGATGAAACATTCGGCCCGTTACATTCTTCGCAATCACCTCCTCATCGCTCAGGGCGGTGCCGCCTTGCGGGTCCCAGTTCACCATGCGTACGCCCCGGTAAATCAGCCCTTTGTCGTGTAGCGACACGAACGCCCGCAGCACGGCATCGGTCAAATCCGGCTCCATCGTGAAGCGGGTGCGGTCCCAGTCGCACGACGCGCCGAGCTGCTTGAGCTGCTCCAGAATGATGCCGCCGTACTTTTCCTTCCAGGCAAAAGCGTGGGCCAGGAACTGCTCGCGGGTAAGGTCTTTTTTCTCGATGCCTTGCTCCTTCAGCAGCGCAACTACTTTGGTTTCAGTGGCAATGCTGGCGTGGTCGGTGCCGGGCACCCAGCAGGCTTCGCGGCCCTGCATCCTGGCCCGGCGCACCAGCACGTCCTGAATGGTATTGTTAAGCATATGCCCCATGTGCAGCACGCCCGTCACGTTGGGCGGCGGGATGACGATGGTGTAGGGCTGCTTCTCGGGGTTGGGGCTGGCCTTGAAAAAGCCCATTTCCTGCCAACGCTGGTACCATTTGGCCTCAACGTCGAGCGGATTGTAAGTGGTGGCGAGGGACATTTTGGATTTTAGCTGATGGCTGGTAGCTGTTAGCTGTTAGCTGTTAGCCTTTTTTTAATTCTAAGCTGACGGCTGGTAGCTGATGGCTGGTAGCCTTTTGAGAGGGCAAAAGTAGGCGCTACCGTCAGGGCACCCCTACTGGCCTGGCCCGAAAAAGTAAAAAGGCCGCTTCCCAACGAAGGGAAACGGCCCAAAAATTATCTAACTAAAAAGCTAACGGCTAACAGCTACTAGCTAACAGATAAATTGTTAAGCGGCCAAATGCAGCCATTCCTTCTTTTCGAGCAGGCGTTCGCGGGTTTCGCGGTGGTCGGGGTCGTCCACGCAGCAATCGACGGGGCACACGGCGGCGCACTGCGGCTCCTCGTGGAAGCCCACGCACTCGGTGCATTTGTCGGTGACGATGTAGTAATATTCATCCGAAACTGGGATGTGCGGCTGCACGCCCGACTCCGTGCGGCCGTCGAGCAGTTTGGCTTCCTTGAGCGTCGTGCCGTCGGCCCAGCGCCATTGAGCGCCGCCTTCGTAGATGGCGTTGTTGGGGCATTCCGGTTCGCAGGCACCGCAGTTAATGCACTCGTCGGTTATCATGATGGCCATTGGAGCAATCGGGAGGTTTTAAATAAGAAGAAAATGGCCAACGAGCCGGCCGACTATTAAACTGCCGGCCCAGCCGTAAGGTTGGCCCCACAAAATTACGGCCGAAATTTGCAGCGCGAAGCCGTCTTTTCGCCCCTTCCTCCGCACCACGCCATGACCCACCCCGAACGCCTCGCTGCCTTCGTTGCCCTCGGCCGCCGCCTCGCCGCCCTCTCTGCCGACGAGCTGACCGAGCTGGCGGCTCGCGCCCGCAACCAAAATTCCTGGTTCGATGCGCCCAACGTAACAGCTGCCGTTCAAGGCGTTGCACGGCTTTTGGCCGAAGAGCCGCTGCGGCATTGGGCCGCCCGCTACCTCCCCGAACCCACCGCAGTGCGGCAAATTGGTGTCGTGATGGCCGGTAATATTCCGCTCGTCGGTTTCCACGATGCGCTGTGCGTATTACTCAGCGGGCACGAACTGCTGGCCAAACTTTCGACCGACGATACTTACTTGATGACCTGGGTGTTGCACACGCTCACCGAAATTGAGCCGCACTTTGCGGCGGCCATTCACTTCGTGCCGCGCCTCAACGCCGCCGCTGCTTTCATCGCCACCGGCTCCGACAATACGGCGCGGTATTTCGACTACTATTTTGGCAAAAAGCCCCACCTCATCCGCCGCAACCGCAGCAGCGCGGCCATCATCACGGGCCACGAAACGGCATCGGAACTGGCGATGCTGGGGCCGGATATTTTTCAGTATTACGGCCTCGGCTGCCGCAACGTGAGCAAATTGTTCGTGCCCGTCGGCTACGATTTTGTGCCTTTGCTCGACGCGCTGCAAGTGTGCGAAGGTGTGCTCAACCACCACAAATACCAGAACAACTACGACTACAACAAGAGCATTTTGCTCGTGAACCGGGTGCCGCACCTCGACACTGGTTTCCTGCTTTTGCGCGAGGAAACTGCACTGGTGTCGCCTATTTCGGTGCTGCACCACGCCACCTACACCTCAGAAATCGACGTGGTGGACCAACTCACCGATGTGGCCGGGCGCGTGCAGTGCCTGGTGTCGGCCAGCGGGCGGTTTGCGGGCAGCCTGCCCTTCGGTCAGGCCCAGCAGCCGGGCGTGGCCGACTACGCCGACGGCGTGGATACGATGGAATTTCTGGCGGCCGAAGTCGGCTGAGTGCGGCGTTAATTTTGTCTTCGACAAGGCAGAAAACAGATTCGGCCGACGATGGACAAGCTACAGCGAAAAAAAGCTTGCACTCCGGGTAAAATCCGTAACTTTCCCGCAGCAAACCACTCCTCGATTTTTCTGCAAACCCCTCCACCCCACCCCGCGCCATGATTACTGCCCAACTTGAACTAACCGAGCTACTCGAAAAGGAAGTATTGCCCACGTTGCATTACCCACAAACCGATGTCCTGCCCACCCCCCTCGAACGCACCGCCCGCCGCCGCGAAGCCGACCGCGCCATGGCCCTCGGCAACAACTATCACGGCAAGGTAGATATTTATTTCAAAACCGCCGATGGCCAGAGCCACCGGGTTTACACCACGGTATGGGCCACTAGCAACGAGCACATTACCTTAAAATCGGGCACGACGCTACCCATGCGGGCCGTGGTAATGTTTGATTTTTACTAAATTTAATTATGAGTTATAAATTGTGAATTATGATTCTTTTTGAAGCTTCTTCGCCTTGGTGCTAACAGTCGCAAAAATAATTCATAATTCATAATTCAAGCCACCAGCCGGTTGAGCGTTTCGGCTATCATTCCGTCCACCACGGCTCCGGCGTTGGGGGCAAACTCGCCGGTAACGCGGTTGGCCACGATGGCGTTGAGGCTCAGCACGTCGTGCCCCAACAACCGGCCCAGGGAATAGTAGCCGGCGGTTTCCATCTCGAAGTTGTCGAGGCGGAAATGGCCTTCGGCCGTGTCCTGCCCAAAGGTGCGGAGGCGAGTGAGGTAATCGGGTTGCCGCAGGGCCAGGCGCAGCACCCGGCCTTGCGGGCCGTAGAAACCAGGGCAAGTCAGGGTATTGCCAACCAGCATATTAGCGCCGATTTGTTCGCGCAGCAAGTCGGAGCCACGCACCACGTAGGGGGCAAACGGCATATCCAGCGCGGCCTGCAAACTGGTGGCCAACTGCGTCTCAAAACCGGTTTCCATGAGCGGGTAAAACTGCATCAGGCTGTCGAGGCCCACGGCGTACTGCGTGGCCAGTACGCTGCCGAGCGGCACGTCGGCCTGCAAGGCCCCGCTGGTGCCCAGGCGAATGATTTTCAGCTTGATGTGCTCTTCCGCCGGCCGCACGGCGCGGGCCATGAAGTCGATGTTCACCAACGCATCCAACTCGTTCATTACGATGTCGATGTTGTCGGTGCCCATGCCGGTGCTGAGCACGGTGATACGCTTGCCCTTATAGTAGCCGACGTGCGTAACAAACTCGCGGTGAGTGGCTTCGAATTCCACCGAGTCGAAGTGCCGGCTCACCTGCACCACGCGGTTGGGGTCGCCGACGGTGAGGATGGTGTCGGAAATGTGGTCGGGCAGCAGGTGCAGGTGATAGACGCTGCCGTCGGGGTTGAGAATGAGTTCGGAGTTGTTCATGGACTACAGATTCAAACGGATTTAACGGATAAAAAGGAACGCCGCTGGCGCGGCTGGAAATGCAATTTTGGAACCGGCCAAAAGCGGCATCCGAATGATGCCATGCTCTGCGGCCAAATGAAGTCACAACCTGCGAAATCATTTTAATCGGCGGCAATCTGCGATTAAATCTGCGTCAATCTGCGACTTTGCGGCGCGACGATACCAGGCCCTGGGCAGGATTATAGTGGTTGCTGATTTTGGGGTACGTACCGGTGCCATCATAAGGCCGTTTGTTGGGGTGCTGGGCGCAGGTTTCGGCGCAGGCGCCTTGCAGGGCTTCGCCGCAGGCTTCGCATTGGGTAAAATGTCCGTTGCAGTGCGGGTTGGCGCAATCGACGATGCGGGCCGAGGGCTGCTGGCAGTTGTGGCAGTACGAGATGATGACTGGATTGATGCGGTTTACGTCCACGGCAACCCGTGTATCGAACACATAGCACTGACCGTCAAAATCTTCACCGCCCACTTCGTGGCCGTATTTGATAATGCCGCCGTGGAGTTGATAGACGTTTTCAAAGCCTTGTTCAAGCAGGTAGGCGCTGGCTTTTTCGCACTTTACGCCGCCGGTGCAGTAAGTCAGAATTTTTTTATTTTTGAATTTTCTGAGTTGCTCGACGCGCTCCGGGAAATCCCGAAAATTCTCCATATCCAGCGTGACGGCGTTTTTGAAGCGGCCCAGGTTGTACTCGTAATCCGAACGCACATCTACCACCACCACGTCGTCGCGGTCTTTTAACTCTTTGAACTCTTGGGGCGTTAAATGCTGCCCAGTCAATTCATGGGGCCGGACGTGGTGCAGGCTGCTATGCACAATTTCGGGCTTGACGCGGACGTGCAGCTTCTGAAACGTGTGGGCCAGCACGTCGTCAATCTTGAACTCCAGGGCCGCAAAACGCGGGTCGGCCTTGACGGCAGCCATGTAGGCCGCACAATTTTCGCGGGTGCCCGACACCGTACCATTCAACCCCTCGGCGGCCACAATAATGCGGCCAAGCAACTGCAAATCAAGGCACAGCCGATGATGCTCGTCGCGGAATTGCTCCGGGTCGGCGAGTGGCGTGTAGCAGTAATAGAGCAGGGTTTGGAACATGGGGTGAATTGTTAAATTGTTGCATTGCTTAATTGTTGCTCATACGTTGTCCGTCGTCATGGGCACGTACTGCACATATGGGCAATAATTTGACAATCATAATTTTTTACCGCATTATTAGCACATATAAGCAACAATTAAACAACTAAGCAATTAAGCAATTAAACCTTTATCGCCGGATTGCCGAATACCGTTTGCCCGGCGGGCACGTCGGCCACTACTACCGAGCCGGCACCCACACGGGCTTTGTTGCCGATTTTGACCCCGGCCACGACTGCGGCCCCGGCCCCGATGAAGGCTTGTTCGCCCACCGAAACTTCGGCCCCGAGCAAGGCCCCGCTGCCGAGTTGGGCGTAGTCGCCGACGGTGGCGCGGGCTTCTACCACGGCGTTGGGGCCGATGAGGCAGCCGTTGCCGAGCGTGGCGGTGGCGGCCACTACCGCGTTGGGGCCGACGTAGTTGCCGTGGCCCAGGTTGGCGTGGGCCGACACGCTGGCCCGCTGGTGAATGGCATTGACGGGCACGGCTTCGTACTCCGAGCGCAGCATTTCGGTGAGGCTGCGGCGGCTGGCGGTGTCGTCGGTGGCGACGAATACTTCGCACTTTTTTCCCAGCAGGCGCAGCAGCTCGCCGTTGTCGGTGTTGCCCATCACGGGCACGTCAAGCAGCTCGGTATTTTGCAGTTTGGGGTCGTCGTCGAGCAGGCAGTACACCACCACTTCGTTGGACATAAAAGCGTCTAACACAGCCGTGCCCACGGCTTGAGCGCCGAGAACGATAACAGGATTTTCCATAAAGGTTTGAGTCGATGGCGGAACGGGTATTGCCGCTCCGAAGGGCTGCAAAGATACGGCCGGGGTAACGCGGGTTTTCAACCCGCAAGGCAACGGGTTGGCGGCGTAACGCGGGTTTTCAACCCGCGGGGCACGACGACTTCACCGACCCAAAAATCCTTGAAAACGGCCCAAAAACCTCCTTACGGCCTGGCGCGCGGGTTGAAAACCCGCGTTACCGCCGGTAGCAGTAGCAACAGCAACCACGGCAGCACCACCGCCCGGTAGCGGGCCAGCGAGCCCAAATTGGGCGTACTTAGCCCCAGCAGCTCGGCCATCAGCAGGCAGTGCAGAGCCAAAGCTAGGCGCAGGGCAAACGGTAGCACCGCCTCTTTGCGGCGACGGAACCAGCCCACCATCGTAGCCCCCAAAAGCATTATCAATGCACTGGTTTCCAAAGCTCCGGCTACGTACAAAGGGCGGCCTTCGGTTTCGCCTAGCCACGGCCGGGCCAGGGCGTTGAAGGCGGCCAGGGGCGCGTGGCGCACGATGCTGACCGGGGTGGGCAATAAATCGGGGTACTCGAAGTGCGGCCGACCGGCCGAGGCCCGCAGGTGCCGGGCGTAAATCAGGGCCAGTTGGTTGGTGAATTTGTTGGCCCGAAAGGCGACGCTTGCTTCCGAAGCCAACCAAGCTCCGGCCAGCAGCCAACTCATTAACAACACTGTTTGCGCGGTGCGTGACTGCAACAAGCGCAGCCCTTGCAACCCGCGTAGCGCCGCCGCGCCCGCCAGCAACACCAGCAACGGGGCCGCGAAAAAGTAGCGCAGCTTGAAATGCAGCACTGCCAACGCCAGCAGCGCCGCAGCCTGTGCCCCGCGTTGCCACAACGGGCGCGGCAAGTCATTCTCATTGTAAATCAACTCAATAAACAGCGCAAATACGCCGGCACCCGTCGCCAGCAGCGCCGCTTCTTTCGTCACGCCCGAGCCGAACCACAGCACCGAGGGCCACGCCAGGAACGCAATCAGCCCCACTCCTACCGGCAGCTTCGGGAAGGCTTGCGCCAACGCCCGCGCAGCCGCCCAACCCGTCCCGAACGCCGCCAACGACAGGTAAAGGCCATTGAGCCAATCAACTCCGCCCGTGGCTAAGTTGAACACGGCCAGCACCTTCGCCAGGAAAAAGGTGTTCGACATTCCGTAGTAAACGGCCGTGCTGCCCGCAAACCGCAACTCGTTTCCCATAAACGACTGCCAGGCACCCGCCGGGTCGGCCCAGAGCTGGGCCGTGAGCAGGCGGCCCAACTCGCTGATGTACACGCCGTCTTTCACCAGATGCCAGCTTTTGGCCCCTCCCACCAGCAGCCGCGCCGCCAGGCCCAGCACCAGCGTCGTGCGCCACGCGGGCGCGGGGTTTTCGCGCCACTGCCGCCGCAGCCAGGGCAGCAGCCAGGCCAGCAGCAACCCGTTCAGTACCAGGGCCAACGCGAACTTCACCGGGCCGGGCGGGGCTGTTGCACCAGCCGGGTGCCGATGGCGCATTGCAGGCAGCGGCGCGGCAAGCAGTAGCCTTTGTGCAGCGCCAGCAGCCCCTGCGAGTCGGCGGCGGTGCGGTTCTCGAAACCCAGCGCGGCGTACATATCCGTGAATTGGTTGCGCTCGGCGGGCAGTTCGGTGAGCAGCGTCAGGGCGCTTTCGACCAGCGCGGGCTGGCCGGTGTGGCGGGCGTAGGCCACGCGCAAGGGCACCACCAAGTTGATTATCAGCAATTCAACGCTACTTTGGCCCAGGCCCGGCACATTGCCTGGCCGGCCGGGCCGGAAGTGCTGCCGCCAGTAAGCCGGCGCGGGTGCCCGAAAAAAGTCGGCCAGCGCCGCCACGCTCTGGGCTGTCAGCAGCGCGTCAAAAAGCGCGGGCCGGGCGTGCAGCAACCCCACCAACTGCCCGATGCGGACGGGCGGGAAATTGGCCGGGCGCAGCCGCAGGTAATTCCACTCATGCACCGCCAACGCACTGGTCCCCAGGCTGTATTTGTGGCGCAGAAATTCGTGTTCCTGGCGCAGGTCGCGGATGTATTCGTCGGTGGCCGTTTCTTCGTTCTCGGCCAAAAAACCGGCTTGCCCAAACAACAGGGCTTCGAGCTGGCGCTGGTCGTGGCGGTGGCGGCGGAGCACGGGCAGCGGCACGGCTTTGGCGAGGCGGGCCAGCGGCTCGCTGTTTTTCTGGAAGCCGAAGGCGGCACACAAAGCATGGTAAGCGGTGGCCTCCCAGTCGTCGGCCAGGTGCTGGTGCAGGGCCGTGAGTACGGCGGCCTTCTGCTCGACGCGCTCCAGCAGGGCGCGTTCAGTCATCATAATTTTCGCCAGTTCAGGCACTTGGCCCAATAGCGGGGCGCAGGGCAGCATGGCGGCGGCCGGGGCCAGCAGCAGCGCCTCGTAGCGGGCCAACAGCTCCGGGGCCAGGCGCGAACTCAGCGCCAACGCCGGGATGACGCTGCCGTTGGTGCGGGCCACGTCGGCATCGGCCGTGCCCACTACGTGCAGCACCACCTGGTCGTACTTAGCGTCGGTTTGGTGGTTATGCCGCGCCCAATCGGAAGCCCGCAAGTGGATTTCAACAGCCCCGTTCCATTCCACCTCGCCCAGGCGCAGGCGGGCATTGAGGAAGTCCGGCCCCGCGTCGGCGTTGCGCTGGCCGGGTTTGAGCACGGTTATTTCTTCGCCCGCCGTGGTGCGGAGGTCGGTTTTGTCGAAGTACTGGTGCTGCCAGACGTAGTGCAGGAAATCTTCTTTCATAACTTGCTGCTAAATACGCAGACCCCTAAATGATTGGCTTCGTAGCGACCTGCAAATTATTGCCTAATGACACATAACTCTTCCTTGATACAACGGCTGGTTCAAACTATAAACCGAGCATATTTCGGTCGTTACACTTCCAATAGGTCCATAAAAAGAGTAGCCCAGCTTTTAGAAACACCTGTTAAAGAAGAAAATGCGTTGGCAACGTATTGGTTGGCTACCATGTATTGGGAAGGTTGGGGTGTTGTCAAAAACGCCAAATTAGCAATTGATTTGTTTCGTCGCGCAGCTAAACTCGGAAGCAGAGCGGCTCAATACAACATGGGCCTAGCGTACGACAACGGCATAGAGGTTGAAAAAAACCAAACCATAGCCTTTAGTTATTTTATGTGTGCAGCAAGGCAGGGCGAAATTGAAGCAATGTTTAACATTGGTAGTATGTACGATTGGGGACACGGGGTTGCACAAAATTATGCCAAGGCCAAGCACTGGTATCGCAAAAGCGCAAATCTTGGTTTTACAAATGCAATGTGCTACTTGGGGAGGCATTACCAGCGTGGTGTTGGAGGGCCAAGAAACCAAAATGAGGCAATTTATTGGTTTACCAGAGCGGTACACGCTGGCAATTTGTATGCCCAGACTTGGCTGGGGTTGGAATACAGTTGTCAGCCTCTCGAAGATTGGGAAAAGGCCCGTTACTGGCTTGAGAAAGCAGCCGAAGATGGACAAGCTCATGCTATGTATCTCTTGGGCGTTTGGGAGGAATCAGGTTGGAATGGACCAGAAAACTTATCCGATGCTTTATTTTGGTATAACCACGCCAGCCAACTCGGGCATGAAAAGGCAAAATCAAATCTTATCGAGCTGGAGCAAAAAATGGCTTGATTATATGCAAAGGCGGTCCACCTCTTTTGAAGCAGACCGTCATTCTATCACACTGAATTTAACACGAATTTACCGCAAGTCCACCACCTTCACGCCCTTGTACAAGGCTTTGTTGAAGGTAAACGTGGCGGGCGTAACCGCCGCATTCGGCACGAACTTGTTGATGGCGAAGGTGTAGCGGTTGCCGTTTTTCTTAAACATCTGCCAGCTTTTGACCGACAAATCTTTCTTGCGGATGCTGAGGCGCACCTTAAACACGTCGTTGGCGCGGTTTTCGGGGCTGAGGTCAATCACGTCCACCACTTCGCCGGCTACGGTGCTTTGCTGCACGTAGGTGTACTTGTAGCCCTTCTTGTACATCGTGTAAATCTGCGAGGGCGACATTTCCTGGGTGTCCTCGTCGGTGTCGGAGATGTTCACCTCGTTCTCGTTCTTGAGGTAGGTCCAGGTCGTTTTGCCGTCGTTGATGACTTCCTGGCCGCTCATTTTTAGCCGAAACTGCTTGCCGGCCACCGTGATGTCGCCGCTCATGTTTTGCTTCACTTTGGCGCTGGTGTTTTCCAGCGTTTGCGTGAAGCTGGCCTGAAACGCCTTCATGGCCTGGTACTTGGCGCTCATCGCGTCGAGGATTTTGCCGGCTTTGGCATCTTGCTGGGCGGCGGCGGGCAGGGCAAGGCCGGCGCAGAGGGCCAGCAGGGGGAATTTGAAAGTCATGGGGTAACGCGGGTTTTCAACCCGCGCATTAAAACGATGAAAACGATTTTGTTCGGGCCGGAAAAACCCGGCGCTTGTACGCCGCACGGTGGCACAGGTTAGCGGCCCGTGCGCCGCCTGGCAATTGTGGGGCCGGAGTTGGTATGGAGGCCCGACGCGCGGGTTGAAAACCCGCGCTACCGCACCAGCGTGGCCAGGTGCTGCTCCAGTTGGTACTCGTCGGGTATCAGCACCTGCCGCGACTTGCTCCCTTCAAAAGGCCCGACAATTCCCGCCAAATGCAACTGGTCCATCAACCGGCCCGAGCGGTTGTAGCCGAGCTTTAACTTGCGCTGGATGAGCGACGTGGAGCCTTGCTGGTGCAGCACGAGCAGGCGGGCCGCGTCCTCGAACATGGCGTCGCGCTCGCTGGGGTCGAACTCGCCGTTGCCGCTGCCTTCGTCGCCTTCGGCGCCGGCTACTTCGGGCAGCAGGTAGGCGTCGGGGTAGCCCTGTTGCTCGCCGATGAAGCCGCAAAGAGCGTCCACTTCGGGCGTGTCGATGAAGGCGCACTGCACACGAATCAGCTCCGAGCCGGCCGAGAAAAGCATATCGCCCTGGCCGATGAGCTGGTCGGCCCCGCCGGTGTCGAGGATGGTGCGCGAGTCGATTTTACTCGTCACCTTAAACGAAATCCGGCACGGAAAATTGGCCTTGATGATGCCCGTGATGACGTTTACCGATGGGCGTTGGGTGGCCACGATGAGGTGGATGCCGATGGCGCGGGCGAGCTGGGCGAGCCGGGCGATGGGCTGCTCGACTTCCTTGCCGGCCGTCATCATCAGGTCGGCCAACTCATCGATTACCAGCACAATAAAGGGCATATAGCGGTGGCCTTTCTTCGGGTTCAGGCGGCGCTCGACGAACTTGGCGTTGTACTCCTTCAGGTTGCGGCAGCCGGCTTCTTTCAGCAAGTCGTAGCGCCGGTCCATCTCCATGCACAGCGAGTTGAGCGTGTGGACCACCTTCTTTGTGTCGGTGATGATGGGTTCCTCGCAATCCGGCAGCTTGGCCAGGAAGTGGCGCTCGATGCGGTTGAAGATGCTGAGTTCGACCTTCTTGGGGTCCACGAGCACGAACTTGAGCTGCGCCGGGTGCCGCTTGTAGAGCAGCGAGGCCAGGATGACGTTCAGCCCCACCGACTTGCCCTGGCCTGTGGCCCCGGCCATGAGCAGGTGCGGCATCTTGGCCAAATCGGCCACGAACACCTCGTTGGTAATCGTGCGCCCGAAGGCCACGGGCAGGTCCATCTCCGTGCGGGCGAACTTCTCGCTGCCCAGCACGGAGCGGATGCTCACCATCTCCTTTTTCGTGTTGGGCACTTCGATGCCGATGGTGCCCTTGCCGGGGATGGGGGCGATGATGCGGATGCCCAACGCGGCCAGGCTCAGGGCGATGTCGTCCTCCAAGCTCTTGATTTTGCTGATGCGGATGCCGGCCTCGGGCACGATTTCGTAGAGCGTGACCGTGGGGCCAATCGTGGCCTTGATGCTGGCGATGGTGATGCCGTAGTGGCCCAAGGTTTCGACGATGCGGTCCTTGTTGGCTTCGAGTTCCTCCTTCGTTACCTGCGCTTTGGGGGTGCCGTAGTCGCGCAGCAAGTCCAGCGTCGGGTAGATGTAGCGCGAAAGGTCGAGCGTCGGGTCGTAGTTCACGTCCGGCATCACGTCGGCATCGGCGTCCTCGTCGGCCACGGCGGCGATGGCCGCCCCGGCGTTGGGGTCGAGGGCGTTGGCCAGGGTTTCTTGTTTCTGGTTTCTGGTTTCTGGTTCGTTTGGGGGCGTGGTGCCGTCGGCCAGGTCGGCCAGCGAGAGTGGGGTAGGAATGCTGGAAACCAGCGGCGTGGGAGCTATTTCGGGTTCTGCCTCGGGCGTGGGCAGGTCGAAGGTGAAGCTCGGGCCGGTGCTGACGGGGGCGGCCGGGGTTGCGGGCACAGCAATCAGTGACGCGGCGGCGACGGCGGCAGCCAACGGCTCGGTGGTGCTGGCTATCAGCCCGATAGCGGCCGGGCCAGCGGCCGTAGCGGCCCCAGCAGCGGTAGCGGCGGCAGTTCCGGCAGCTATGCCGGCACCGGCTACCGTGGCGGCGCTGGTAGCGGCCGAGTTGCCGCCCGCGTTCAACACTTCGCCGGTGGCGGGGTCAAATTCCAGGGCCTGACCGGGGTTTTCAATCTCGAAAGCCGGGCCGGTTTTGCTGGCCGCTGCCGGAGCCAAACTGGCAGCGGCCACGGGTTTGGCTTCGGCCGAAGCGGCGGCTGGCCGGGCAACGGCCGAAGCCAAACCCGTGGCGGGCATCACTTGGGCAGCGCGGGCTTCAGCAGCTAACTCGGCTTCCAGCTCGGCAACTAACTCAGCATCTTCTTCTTCCGGGCTGTTGGCGCGGCCAAAGCCCAGGTTGAGGCTCGTGACGTTGAAGAAGAACACCACGAACGAAATCAGCACAAATGCCAGTAGCAGCACCGCGCCCCAACCGATGAGGCTTTGCAGCCAGGAGGCCACTTCGTAGCCCACGCCACCGCACAGAAAATCAAGCTTATGGGCCGCGCCCGCCGCGCCATTTGCGCCCGAAGCGGGCGCTTCGAGGCTTACCACGGCGTAGCCGAGCAGCACACTCAGCCAGGCCATTGCAAACAGGCCCAGCGCCAGCACGTAGCTCACCGAGCCGGCCGCGCTGCGAAACACAATTTTATAGCCAATGAAAAACACGATGGGAATGAGCGCAAACGCCCCAATGCCAAAGAGTTGGTAGATGAAAAATTCGGCGGTCCACGCGCCCAGCAGCCCCAGCCAATTGCCGGTTTCGTGGCCTGCTTCTTTCAACGGCGTAGCACTCAGCCCTTCTACCACGCTCTGGTCGGCCGGACCAGTGAAGAGGAACGACGTGAAGGCAATGGTGAGGTAGAGGCTGGCGAGCAGGAACCCGAAGCCCAAAAACAAGTGAAACCGGCGGTCGCGGAGCAGCGCCAGCAGGCCCGCCACGCCGGGCACCGGGCCACGCGGGGCGCGGGGCAGCTTGGGCGCGGGGGCTGGTTTGGCGTTTTTGGGCTGATTGGCCGCCGCCGGACGAGCCGGGCGCGGCGCAGCAGCCGGCGCGGGGGCGGCAGCCGGGGCCGGGCGCGGCTCGTTGCGGCGCGGCTCGTTGGGGCGCGGGCCGCCAGCAGGGCGGTTGGATGCCGCGCCGGGCGGCGGGGAATTATATTTATTGTCGGCCATCAGAAAGCAAGCGGAAAGCAAGCGGAAAGCCCAAATTTACGCCAGCAAGCCGGAGTTGTGGATGCGCCGTTTGGGGCGGGCGGCCCCGCTCCTACCCTTGCGGGCCGGGCACTACTTCGTACAAATACAGTTGCCAATACGCCTGGGCATCGGCGAAAACGCCCCGCAACACCAACCCGCTCTCCGCCGGATGCACCAGCCCGACCGCCGCCAGCACGTAGCGCCCGCCCAGGTGCCGAAAGGTAACAGGGTCGAAAGCCAAGTGGTCGATTTTCCGGGCTGTTGCCTTTCCAAACAGGTAATTGCGGCCCAGCTCAGCCGACCACAGGTAGCAGCGGTTGCCCCAGGCATCGAAGTACGTGGCCAGCACCGGGCTTTTGGCCAGCTCACCGGCAATGAGCGGCCGAAAAGCGTGTTTGTAGGGCAGTGGGTAGCTGTTTTGGTTGCTGTCGAGGGTGTAAAAATCGTTGAGTTGCGCCACGGCGGGCGGCAGGCCCAGGCAGGCCACCCGGTAGCCCGCCGGCCGCAGCCCGCTACGTTGGTAAATGGCGGCCTCCACCCGCCGAAACAGGGCCGGCGCCACAAATGCTTCGTAGCTCGGCGCGTCGGGTTTGGGCCTACCCACTAGCAGGCGCAAATTGTTGATATACTCGCTGTTGAAAGGCAGCGCCATTGCAAATTGCAGGGCTATCAGTGCGTAGCCCAGCCGCCGCGCAGCTTCTGTGTCGCCCAACTCACGCAGCGCTAGCACCAGCACGCCAAACCACGTCAGGGAAAACAAGAAGTGGAACCGGTTGAGGCTGAAAGCGTGCAGCAAAGGCAATTTTTCCTGGTAAAGCGCGGCCAGTTGCCCCGCAAAGCCGCAAAACACCGCCGCCGCCGCCAGCCCTGCCAGCGCCCCGCCCACGCGCCCCAGCAACTGCCGCCGCCGGGCACCCTGCGCCTGCCACGCCGCCACGCCCACCGCCAGCACCGCCGCCCCCCGAAAAAACGGACTCGCGTGGTATTGCCCCAACCAGAAAAACCGCAGCGCCTCGCGCAGCCCCGCCCCCGCGCCGTGCGGCAGCAAGTGCCGCAAATCGAATTCCTCGCGGTGCGAAACAAACTGTTTCACTACCAGCAACGAGTAAAACAGCGGCCACTCAACCACCACGTAAGCAACCAGTAGCACACCCAAACCAACCGCCCCGCGCACCGTGCTGCCCACGGCCGCCCGGCCGCGCCGCGCCACATCGAGCAGCAGCCCACTGCCCCACACCACAGCAATAAAAGGCCCGACGTACACAAAATTTGACCACAGCGGAAACGCCGCGCACACCGCCCAGGGCTGCCAGCGGCCCCGCCCCTGCCGCAAGTCCAGCGCCGCCCGCAGCAGCGCCGGCTGCCCCAGCACCGTGAGGCCGTAAATGCTGTAAAGCGGCAGCGTAGCCCAGGCCAGCGCCACGGCCGCCGCCAGCCCCCGTTGGGCGGGCCGGGCCAGGCCGTAACCCCGCAGCAGCCAGTACATCGCCAGCAACCCGCACCCCCGCACCAACACCTGATGCACCAAATACGCCCCCAGCGGCTCGCCGCGCAGCAGGCCAAACACCAGCATCGGTACACTTAAACCGGGGCGTAAAGCGTTGCGGGGCAAGCCGTTCATGAGTTGAGGCACCGTGGTAGCCACACCGTAATCAAGACCCAACCGCAGCTTGGTGAGCAAGTAGAGCGGCGCAAACTCAGTATCCAGGTTATCGTGAATCAGCACGTAGCCGTGCCGCCCCAGCAGCAATACCGGCAGCATGAAAAGCAGCAAACCAGCCAGCGCCAAT
>JANYFQ010000036.1 GCA_025362615.1 Hymenobacter sp.
CCCAGGAACACGTCGGCCGAGCGTTGGTAGAGCTGGCAGGAGAGCCGGCCGTCGGCCACGTAAAACTGGAACAGGGCGTGGCAGGCGGGCAACTTCATTTTGGGCAAATCGGCCACGTTCCAGGCCGAAACGACCATGCGGCGCGAGTCGGGTTGGGTCTTAAGTTGATGGATTATCTGGCTAATTTGGTCGATGTGACCGCCGTTGCCGTCGGGCCAACTGCGCCATTGATACCCATAAACAGGGCCCAGGCTCCCGTTTTCGTCTTCCCACTCGTTCCAGATACTCACACCGTTGGCTTTGAGGTAGGCCGTGTTGGTGTCGCCCCGCAAGAACCAAAGCAACTCGTGAATGATGCTTTTGAGGTGTACTTTTTTGGTGCTGACGAGCGGAAAACCCGCCGCCAAATCGAAGCGCATCTGGTGGCCGAACACCGACTTGGTGCCGGTGCCGGTGCGGTCGGTTTTGAGTGTTCCGGTGTCAAGAATGTGGCGGAGCAGGTCGTGGTACTGTTGCATGGCGGCCCAAAGGTAAAGCGCCTACCGCTTGCTGATTTTATTGCCCGAGATGCTGCGCTGGCTGCTGCTTTTGAAGCCGTTCATCCCTTCTTCGCGGCGGGCCAGGTGCTTGGTGGCGCGGCCGGCCATGCGCTCGCGCCACATTCGGAACGACGAGGCTTTCATCTCGCGGCGCATGAGCGCCACTACGTCTTTCTCGGCCAAACCAAACTGCAACGCAATGGCCTCGAACGGGGTACGGTCTTCCCAGGCCATTTCGATGATGCGGTCGGTATCGGCTTCGGTAAAAGGCATGGCATTGGACATAAAAAAACTCCCCTCCTCAGCCGAGGAGGGGACGTTTCGGCGAAGCCGAAACTGGGGTGGTTGAGCACGTATGCTGCCCAGATGCTGTTGAACGACTCGCGCTGATGACGTTGAACGGTAACAAAGCCAGTTATGGGGTAGCCTACGCGAGTCGTTCCAAGGTTTTCAACCACCCCAGTTTCAGCTTCGCTGAAACGTCCCCTCCTCGTCTGAGGAGGGGAGTTTTCGTTCTATACTTACAACAAAAAAAGCCGCCCTTGTGGGCGGCTTTTCAAGCAAAAAAATCAAAAACTACAACGACTTGACGGTCGTGGTGGTTTTGGTTTCGGTGGCAGCCGTGGCTTTGCCTTTCATGCAGCAGCCACTTTTAGTGGCCATGTCTTTGGTGCAGCCCGACTTGGCCGCGCCTTTTTTGCCGTGGTCGTGGGGGCCTTTGCCGTCGTGGGCAGCAGCCGAGCCGGCGAATGCGAAGAGCGCGAGGGCCAACAATGCGTTTTTCATGGGAAAAGAGTTTGGGGGTGAGGAGAAACAAAACGTGAAAACGGGCGGTTTTCGGGCACTAAGTTACACCCGGCGGGCCAAATCTATAGCGGGGCCGGGCCGCCGTAACTCCCGCTGCGGGGCGTTTGTTCCGCGTTCTTTGCTGCATGAGCCTTCGTCGTTGCGCCCACCTGACCCTGGCGGGGTTGGCCCTGCTGGCCGGGCTGGCCGTTTTTTACGCCGCGCAACTGCGCTTCAACTACAATTTCAACGATTTTTACCCCGCCGGCGACCCCGACCTCGACTACTACCTGGGCTACGCCCAACGCTTCGGCAACGACAACGATTACCTGCTCGTGGGCCTCGAAACCCCCGCAAATCAAACCGTTTTTGCCCCCGCTTACCTCGCCCGGCTCGATTCGCTGACCCAGGCCGCCCGCCGCCTGCCGCACGTCCGCAGCGCGGCTTCGCTCACCACGGCCAGCAACCCGGTCTTTGAAGGGTTCGGGGTTTTCAACCTCCCCTACCTGCACCCGGCCGAGGCCAGCCGCCGCGCCGCCGATTCGGCCCTGGTGTACCAAACCCCCGGCCTCGTGGGCAACCTCCTCAGCCCCGATGCCCGCGCCGCCACGCTGGTGCTGCAGCTCGACCCCGACCTTAAAAAGCCGCCCGGCGACACCCTGCTGGCCACCTTGCGCGGGCACCTGGGCCGCCTGGGCTTCGCCGACAAGCAGGTGCATCTGGCGGGCAAGCTCGTGGCGCAGTCGGTGTTTGTCGAGCGCCTGCAGTGGGAGCTGGCGGTGTTTATGTCGCTGGCTGTCATATTGGTAACGGGGCTTTTGTGGCTCACGTTTCGGACGTGGTGGGGCGTGGTGCTGCCGCTGGTGGTGGTGCTGGGGGCCATTGTGGGCGGCATGGGCCTGATGGGCGCGCAGGGCGTGAGCATCGACCTGATGACGGCCCTGCTGCCGATTATGATGTTCGTAGTCGGAATGTCCGATTCACTGCATTTGCTGACCCGCTACGTGAGCGAGGTGGGCTACGGCGCGGGCAAAAACGCGGCTCTTAAAATCGCGGTGCGCGAGTCGGGGTTTGGCTCGGCGCTGTCGGCCATCACCACCAGCCTGGGGTTTTTTACGCTCACTACCAGCACCATCCGGCCCATTCACAACTTCGGGCTTTATACCGGCTATGCCGTGCTGCTGGCGTTTTTCCTCAACTTTACGCTGCTGCCGGCGCTGCTCGTGCTGCTGCGCAAGCCGCAGCTCCGGGCCGTGCGGGCCGATGGCCATTCCTGGGACGGCACCCTGGGCCGCCTCTTCGGCAAAGTGGTGCGCGGCCGGCGCCTGGTGCTGGCCGTGAGCCTGGCCGTGGTGGCGCTGGCCGTCGTCGGCACCACCCGCATCCACCTCAACGCCGCCATGCTCGACGACCTGTCGGTGCATGACCCGGTGCGGCAGGACTTCTTTTTCTTCGAGCGGCAGTTTGCCGGGGTGCGGCCCTTCGAGCTGGAACTGGAGCCGCAGGGCGGCCATAAAATATTCGATTTGGACGTGCTGCGCCAAACCGAAACCGTTGAAAACTACCTCCGTACCACCTACGGCCTGCGTTTCGCCGCCTCGCCCGCCACGCTCGTGCAAAGCACCCGGCAGGCCCTGCGCGGCGGCAGCCTCGCCGAGCG
>JANYFQ010000055.1 GCA_025362615.1 Hymenobacter sp.
GGTTTTTAGCCGAAAAAATCAGCGGTTGATGTATCTTTTTGGGGGGTTCAACGATTAAGGCACCATAGAAACCAGTTCAAGGCTTTATTTCGTAAGCAATAAGCCTGCTTGGCGCGGCTTACTCACTGCTGTTACGCGGGCAATTCGAGCGTCTTGTGTTTCAGGTTGTTTCTCGTTGCTTGTTGCGTTAGTGCCTCAAAAACCGCCCAGAAACCACCAACAAGCAACAAGCAACAAGAAACAGCCCGCGTAACATCAGTTCATTACTCTTCCCATTTTGTCGCACAAATTTCTTCTCACCGAAAGTCCTGGCTGGGTGGCCGATGGCCTCATCAGCGAAGCGCAGCGGCAGGCGCTGCTGGCGCGGCACCCGCCCGGCGTGGTGCCGGTGGTGGGCCTGTTGCCGTTGCTGGGCAGCGCGTTGGTGGGCCTGAGCCTGCTAAGCCTGGCCGCCGCCAACTGGCAGGGTTTGGCGGTGTCGGTGCGGCTGGCGCTGCTGCTAGGCAGCGTGGCGGCGGCGTTTGGGGCGGGCAACCATTTCCGGGCGCGGGGCAACCGCAGCCTGGGCCACGGGCTGCTGGCGCTGGGGCTGGTGGGCGTAGGGGCAAATGTGTTCCTCATCAGTCAGCTATTCAGCCAACTGGCAGCCCACGAAGGCAGCGGCCTGCTGGCCTGGGTGGCAGTGGGCGTGGCCCTGACGCTCAGCTACCAAAGCCGCCTGCTGGCCCTAACCACGGTGCTGGCGGCGGCCGTGGCCCAAACTTACGCTGCGTTTGGGCTCGATGCCTACAGCTACGCCACGGCGGCCTTCACGGCAGCCGGGCTGGGTTGGTTTTGGTGGCGGCGGCCCGATGCGCTGCTTGGCCCCGTGCTGGCCACCGGGCTGCTGTGGCAGGCAGGGGTGTGGGTGGCATTTAGTCACTCGAAAATTACCTGGTTTTTTGTGCCCGCCATGCTCATCTATGCCTTCGGTGACTGGCAACCCGACCGCCCCGCGAGCCGGGCGTTGCAAGGGCCGCCGCTGGTGGCGGCTTATTTATTTGCCCTGGGCCTGGCGCTGTTTGGCCAAACCGACGAATATGCCGGGCTGCTGCGCCCGCCACTTTTACCGTTTGCGGGGGCATTGGGGGCCGTTTTTGTCTTGTCAATGATGGGCAAGCGGGCACACGGCCGCCTGGTTTCGGCCCCCGACTGGCTCCTGCTGCTGCCCGGCTACTACCTGCCCGGCGGCTTGCCGCTGGCCATTGCCACCATCGTGGTGCTGTACGCCCACGCCGGCTCGGTGCTGGCCCGCGCCGGACAGGATGCCGAGCAGCTCACGCTGGGCACCGTCCTGTTTATCATCGCCACGATGACGGCTTTTTTCAAGCTGACCTGGGCGTTTTTGGATAAGTCGCTGTTTTTCCTGCTCGGTGGGCTTTTGTTGCTGGGTTTGAGTTGGTTTTTGCGCCGTCGCAACGCGCGGCTGCTCAAAACCACCGCACTCCCCCCGGCGCAATCAGGGCCGTGAGGCGAATGTCGGTAGTCTCCACGTCTTCGATGCTTATGGTGGGCTCGTCGTCCAGCAAATTCAGTCCGATGAAGGCCGTACCGGGCCGGCACTGGGCCAGAAACCGGTCGTAAAAGCCGCCCCCGTAGCCCACGCGGTGCCCGGTGCGGTCGCAGGCCAGCAGCGGCACCAGCACTGCATCGAGTGAAGCGGGCGCTACTTCGGGCGTATCTGGCCCTGGTTCTTCAATGCCCCAACGGTTTTTGATGAGCAGGGTATCCGGCGTCAGCTCGTAGTGGCACAACAAAAAGCCGTCGGGCTGCACCACCGGCACGGCCAGCCGCACCGGCAATTTTTCGCCCCAAATCCAGCGGATGATTTCCCAGGTGTCCGGCTCGTTGCGGCGCACGATGGGCAGAAAAACGTGCAGCCAGCGCCATTCCGCCACCGGAAACGCTCCGAACAACTGCTTGCGCAGCTCGCCGCTGCGGCGGGCCACTTCGGCGGCGGGCAGGGCCTGGCGGCGGGCCAGGGCGGCGCGGCGCAGGGCCAGTTTAACGGGGGCGGCGGGCTTCTCCGTAGGCGACAAATGGTTTGGCATCGGGGTAAGCAACCTTGATTAATCCGTCGTTGAGGCGAACTTTGATTTTGCCAAATTGGAACAGGGGGCGCACGTTGCCGGCAAGTGGCTGAAAGTAGTAGTCGTCGTAGAACGCAACACCTTTCCGGCACATTTTGATGCGCAACAAGTCAAAGGCGTAATAGAAAGCCAGGTTGGTTTTTCCCACAACGTAGTAGTCGGGGTTTTGCGCCGGCTGTTTCTTGAAAACAATGCCCCGTTTGTTTGCCCGCAAGGCCGATTGTACCGCCGCATCGCGCATCAACGGTGCAGCGTCAAACCGCAAGGTGTCAGCTGAGCCGGCACAGTAGTGCTCCAGCAAGCTGGCTGCAAGCGGAAAACGTACCGCGCCGTAGCAGCGCATACCCGAATAAGTTGCTCGAAGAATTACTTTGTCAAGCCAGGTATTCTGGTGGTCGAATGCCCGCCGCTCGATGCCGGAAAAGAGTCGTTGAGTAGCGCCAAAATCGCCGGTCAGAAAAACAAGCGCTGCGCCGGCAGCAAAAAGTAAAAGTGTTGCCAACGCAAAACGCTTTACTGCTTTCACGTGCCCAAGCCCTCCTCCAAAACCGCAAACTCCAGCCCCAACGGTTCAAACGCCGCCAGCAAGTCGTCTATAAAACCAGGGTTATTCAGCAGCACACTCAGCACGTTGTCGCTGCGCTCCTGCAAGCTGCCGCCGGGAAAAAGCTTTTCTTTGAGGGCGGCGAGCTGCGCGTAGGCAGTTTCGTGCTTGGTTTCGGCGGCTTTGCTGAGGCGTTTTTCGAGGCCGGCGAGGGCGGCGGCGGCTTTCTGGGCTTCGGCCGCCACGGCCTTCACCAGCGTGGGGTCGAGGCGCTGGGCCAGGGCCGCCACTTGGTCGAAGGTGGTTTTGAGCTGGGCTTGCTGCTCGCTGAGGCTGATTTCTTCCTGACCCAGGGCAGTGCCGACTTGCTTTTTGAGGTCGGTCAGTGGCTTGAATAAATCGGCCGTTTCGAGGCCCAGCTTGCGCATTTTGCCAACATTGGCGCGGCTCAGGTACAGGGCCGAGTTGCGGGGCAACACGATGGGAAACGGCACCTCAAAGGCCGCAAACACGTCCTTCAGCTGAAACCAATACGCCACTTCGGCCCCGCCGCCGATGTAGGCCACGTTGGGCAGCAGCAGCTCCTGGTACACCGGCCGCAGCACTACGTTGGGGCTGAATTGCGCCGGGTTTTGGCGGGCTTGGGCCAGCAAATTGGCGGGGCCGTCGGGGGCGGGCTCCAGGCGCTGGCGCTGGCCTTCGGCGTTGATGACGAAGAGATTGAGGGGCCGCGAATACACCTGCGGCTTGTAGCCGGCGGCTTCGAGGCGGGCGTTGGTGGCCTGCACGGCGGCGTTGGATACTTGTCCTTCGATTTCCTTTTCCAGCACCGGCAGCAGCGCCTGTTTGAGGGCGGGCCGGTCGGCATCGAGCGATACCAGGCCGTAGGTGCCAAACAGAGCATCTACCAGGCGGCGCGTGGCGTCGGCGAGGGTAGCGGCCCCGGCGTAGACTTCGCGGAAAACGGCGGGCACTTCGGGCGGCAGCTGGCTTAGTACTTGGTCGTCCAGGCCCGTCAGGGGCAGGCGGCCCACTGGCCCGCCGGTGCCCGCCGCGTCCCACCGATACGCCTTGCCAAAAAGCGCAAAGTGGTTGATTTCGGCAAAGTCGTGGTCTTCCGAAGCCAGCCAGTACACCGGCACGAAATCGTAGAGCGGGTAAGCCGCCTTCAACTCCCGGCTCAACTTAATGGCCGACACAATTTTATAAACGAAATAAAGCGGCCCCGTCATCAAAGCCAATTGGTGCCCCGTGGTCACGGTAAACGTGTTTTGCTGGGCCAGCAGCGCGATGTTGGCCGCCACGGCGGGCGGCGTTTCGGTCCCGTACTGGGCTTGCAGGGCCGTTACCAGTCGCTGCCGCGCTTCGGGGGAGTAAGCGGCACGCTTTTCCTCGATTTGTGCCGCAAAATTTTCCAGCGAAGGCCAACGGTGGTAGAATGCGGCCAGTTCGGGTTTTTGGGCGATGTAGTCCGTCAGCAGGCCAGAAAAGGCACCGGTTTCGGTGTAAGGTGTTTGAGTACAGTGGGTCGGCATCGGGCAAAAAAATAGCGCACAGAGTTCACAGATTTAAAAGGAGTTATCGTAGCCTTTGTACTCCGTGAAACTCTGTGAACTCTGTGCGAAAAATTATTTAACCAGCACCCCGTACAAATCAAAGTCGGTGGCGGAGGTAATCTCAACCTGAGCGAAATCGCCTAGGCGCACAAAGGTGTTCGCTTCCACCGGCACCAGCACTTCGTTGTCCACTTCGGGCGAGTCGAATTGGGTGCGGCCCACGAAATGGCCGCTTTCCTTGCGGTCGAACAATACCTTGTGCGTCTGGCCGATGCGGGCCTCATTCAACTCCAGCGAAATGCCCTGTTGCAGCTCCATCACGGCATCGGCGCGTTGTTGCTTTACCTCGGCGGGCACGTCGTCGGGCAAGCTGTGCGCGTGGGTGTTTTCTTCGTGCGAGTAGGTGAAAATGCCCAGGCGCTCGAAGCGGGTGTCTTCCACAAACTTGTACATTTCCTCGAAATCAGCCTCCGTTTCGCCGGGGTGGCCGCTGATGAGCGTAGTGCGGAGCGCAATGCCCGGCACCCGCTGCCGGATGGTGTCCACCAGCTCGGAGGTGCGGCGGCGGGTGATGCCCCGTCGCATGATTTTCAGCATATTATCCGACCCGTGCTGCAAAGGCATATCGAGGTACTTGCAAATGTTTTCGCGCTCGGCCATCACGTCCAGCGCTTCCAACGGAAACTGCGAGGGGTAGGCGTATTGCAGCCGTATCCAGTCGATGCCGGGCACGTCGGAAAGGTGGCGGAGCAGGTCCGGGAGCTTGCGCTCGCCGTAGGCTTGCAGGCCGTAATAAGTCAGGTCCTGGGCGATGAGAATCAGCTCCTTGGTGCCCTGGGCGGCCAGGCGTTTGGCATCGCGCACCAGGTCGTCCATTGTTCTATCGACGTGCTTGCCGCGCATGAGCGGGATGGCGCAAAACGAGCAGGGCCGGTTGCAGCCTTCAGCAATTTTGAAATAAGCGTAGTGGCGCGGCGTGGTCAGCAGCCGTTCGCCCACGAGTTCGTGCTTGTAGTCGGCGTTGAGAACCTTCAGCATCTGCGGCAATTCCAAGGTGCCAAAGTAGGCATCGACCTGCGGGATTTCTACCTCCAACTCGTCCTTGTAACGCTGCGAGAGGCAGCCGGTGACGTAGAGTTTTTCGAGGCGGCCGGCTTCCTTTTCGTCGGCGTAGCGCAGGATGGTGTCAATGCTTTCCTGCTTGGCGTTGTCGATGAAGCCGCAGGTGTTGATGATGACGATGTTGGCATCGTTCTTGGCCGACTCGTGGGTCACGGCGATGTCGTTGGCCTGGAGCTGGCCCATCAGGACTTCGCTGTCCACGATGTTTTTGGAACAGCCGAGGGTGATGACGTTTACTTTGTTTTGGGTGGAATTTCTAACTTTCACAAATCGCTGATTTTAAGGCTGATTAATCGTGATTTCGCTGATTAATGTGCTGTAAGCGAAGTCGGAAGAATGGTTGATTTTAGTTGCGCTTACCGCAACGTGGCCAGCGCAAACACAAACCCCGGCAGCACGTCTTCTCCGCTCAGCGTTTCGCCGAACGACTTCACCACGCTCACCGAGCCGTCGGCGCGGAAGGTGCGGGCGGTTTCAGTTTTCGGGTCGATGAGCCAGGCCAGGCGGCAGCCGTTGGCAATGTATTCCTGCATTTTAAGGGTAAGGTCAGTCAGGGAGTCGGAGGGGCTGAGCAGCTCGATGACAAAGTCGGGGCATAGGGGCGGAAACCTGGCCTGGTCGTCGGCCGAAACGGCCTGCCACACCTCTATGCGCACCCAGGCCGCATCGGGCGAGCGCACCGCGCCGTTGGCGAGCCGGAAGCCGGTGGAGGAGTCGAAGGCCAGGCCGGTGCGGTTGTCTTCGGCCCACACTTGCAGCCGAGCGAGTAATTTAATGTTGCGGTTGCCCGTCGTTCCTCCGGTCATGGTCAGTAGCTCAATGGTGCCGTCGGCGCGGCGTTCAAATTTCTGGTCGCGGTTCTGCTGGCAGAAGGCGTAGAACTCGTCGTCGCCGAGGTGTTGCAGGAAGTCGGCCAGGGTTTGGCGCGGGGCGGTCAGGGCCTCGGTGGCCGCCATCGGAACGGGGTGCAGTACTGTCATGGCAGAAGCAAACAAAGGTCAAAAACAAAACAATTCAAACCCGCTAGGCAGGGAGCGGCTCAAAGCAACAAACCAACCAACACTTTCAATCAGCAAAATCACGGTTAATCAGCCTTAAATCAGTGACTCAAACTGCCGCAAAAACCGCATATCGTTCTCGGTGAACAAGCGCAGGTCTTTAATTTGGTACTTGAGCATAGCAATGCGCTCGATGCCCATGCCCCAGGCGTAACCGGAATACTTTTCGGGGTCGATTTTCACGTTTTCCAGCACGGCGGGGTCCACCATGCCGCAACCGCCGATTTCGACCCAGCCCGAGTATTTGCAGATGTTGCAGCCCGCGCCCTTGCAGATGAGGCAGGTAATGTCAATCTCGGCGCTCGGCTCGGTAAAGGGAAAAAAGCTGGGGCGAAAGCGGATGTCGATACCAACCCCAAACAACTCTTTTACAAAGTAATACACCGTTTGTTTGAGGTCGGCGAAGCTCACGTTTTCGTCGATGAAAATGCCTTCAATCTGGTGAAACATCATGTGCGCCCGCGCCGAAATGGCCTCGTTGCGAAACACCCGGCCCGGCATGACGCGGCGGATGGGCAGCGGCTCGTTTTCCATCACCCGCACCTGCACGGTGGAGGTGTGGGTTCTTAACAATGAGTGCTTTCCGCTCAATGAGTGAGTGAGTGAATGAGTGGATGAGTGAATGGGATTGGTGTCATCAGCGCCTTCACTCATTTGCTCATTCACTCCTTCACTCATTGTAACTCCTTCACCCATTGTTAAAAAAAATGTGTCCTGCATATCCCGCGCCGGGTGGTTTTCGGGGAAGTTGAGGGCCGTGAAGTTGTGCCAGTCGTCTTCAATTTCGGGGCCTTCGGCGACGGCGAAGCCGATGCGGCCGAAGATGCGGAGCATTTCTTCGCGCACCAGATTGAGCGGGTGGCGGGTGCCGAGGGTGTGCGGCACGGGCGGCAGGGTGTAGTCGAAACCAGGGGCGACGGCGGGGTCGGCGGGGGCGGTTTCGGGGCGGGCGGCGG
Organism: Hymenobacter sp.; assembly: GCA_025362615.1. Lineage (GTDB taxonomy): Bacteria > Bacteroidota > Bacteroidia > Cytophagales > Hymenobacteraceae > Hymenobacter. The sequence continues at coordinate 7,366 of JANYFQ010000055.1, forward strand.
CTTCGTCGTGGCGGGTTTGGGCGGCTTGCTTGAGGGCGTTGAGCTGCTGGCCCACGGCGCGGCGCTCGGCGGCGGGCACGGTTTTGAGTTGGTCGAAAAGGTCGGCCAGGCGGCCTTTGCGGCCCATGTAGGCAATGCGGAACTGGTCGAGGGCGGCGGGGGTGGCCAGGTCGGCGGCGGCGATTTCGGCCGCGAGGGCGGCGATGGACTCGTGGAGCATGGACGCAAAGTTACGGCCGGGGCGTACCGGGGCGGCCGGGTTTGCGTATGCACCGGGCGGCGGGCCGCTGGTTGGCCCGCCGCGTTGGCTTTTCACCCCGTTTTCTTCTTCGATGCGCACCTTACTGCTTGCCCTGCTGGCCCTGACCGTTGCGACGGCGGCCGATGCCCAAACCACCCCGGCCAAAAAGCCGGTGTCCAAAACCAAAACGGCCGTTCGCCGCCCGGTGCGTACCCGCCGGCCCACCCCGCGCCCGGCCCCGGCAGCGGCCAAAAACACCACCATTGCCCCGCCCGCCAACGCGCCTACCAGCGGTGCGGGCCAGGGTGCGTATGCCGCCCCCGGAATGCCCATCAACCCCAATTCGGGCCGCAATGTGGGCGACTACAACAGCTCCAAACCCACCCCTAAACCCGGCTCGACCCTGGGCAGCGGCAAGCGGTAGAAAAATGGTCGGACGAATCGCCCGAAGGGCTTCGTCCGACTATTTTTCGTTGCGCGGCTCGCGTGATGGCCGTTCCAGGGCAGCCTACGTCTACTCGTCGGACGAAGCCCTGCGGGCTATTCGTCCGACGAGTGCCCTTACGCCGCTACGGCTTCGTAGTATAGCGTGCTGCAATTCTCGGGGCGCAGCACCAGTTCGGCGGCTTCGCGGACTTGCGGCACGGTCACGGCCTGAATGCGGCGGCTTTCGTCGTTCACCAAATTTACGTCACCGATGATTTTGGCGTAAGCCAGGCCCAGGGCGCGGTTGAGGAGGTCTATTTCGCCAAAAACCAGGCTGCTTTCGGCCTGGTTTTTTACTTTTTCCAACTCGTGCGCGTCCACGTCGGCGGCCCGAAATTCGGCTACCACGGCTTCCACGGCGGCATCGGCGGCTTCGAGCGACACGCCCGCGTTGAGCTTGCCGCTGACGACGAGCAAACCCGCATCGAGCGAGCCCGACACGCTGGCCGAAATGTTGTTGAACAAGGCCAATTCCTTGACCAGCCGCTGGTGCAGGCGCGAAGATTTGCCCCGGCCCAGCACGTCGCTCAACAAGTCCACGGCGTAGTAGCGCTCGTCGGGGCGGGCGGGCATATGGTAGGCTTTGTAGAGGGCCGAGAGCGGCACCGGGGCCGTAGCCGTGGCGCGGCGCGGGGCGGTTTGGGGCGGCTCGGCCGGAAGCTGGCGCTCGTAGCGGGGGCCGCCAGCAATGGGGCCGAACCATTTTTCGGCCAGGCGTTGGGCCTCGGCGGCGGTTACGGCCCCGGCCACGACGAGCACGGCGTTTTGGGGGGCGTAATGCTTGGCAAAAAAGGCCCGCACGTCGTCCATAACGGCGTTTTCGATGTGCGCAATTTCCTTGCCGATGGTATTCCACTGGTACGGATGCACCTGGTAGGCGAGGGGCTTGAGCTTGAGCCACACGTCGCCGTAGGGCTGGTTGAGGTAGGTTTGCTTGAACTCCTCGACCACGACTTTGCGCTGCACGTCAAGGCCGTTTTCGGAGAAAGCCAGGTTGAGCATCCGGTCGCTTTCGAGCCAGAAGCCGGTTTCGAGATTGGCCGTCGGCAGGGTGAGATAGTAGTTGGTTACGTCGCTGCTGGTGAAGGCGTTATTCTCGCCGCCCACCCGCTGCAACGGCTCGTCGTAGCTCGGAATATTGACCGAGCCGCTGAACATGAGGTGCTCGAACAAGTGGGCGAAGCCGGTGTGCTCGGCGTCCTCGTCGCGGCTGCCCACGTCGTACATCACGTTGAGGACGGCCATGGGCGTGGTAAAATCTTCGTGAACGATGCAACGCAGGCCGTTGGCTAGGGTAAATTCGGTGAAGGTTATCATTTTTTAAATTGCTTAATTGTTGAATTGCTAAATTGTTTGACGTTTTGGGTTGATGGAGTAGTGTGGGGTTTTTTGCGGTAACTTACGAAGCGGTTGCAGTTGTTGAACGGTTTTCAACAATTCAACCGGTAAGCAATTAACCGCTAATACGCGGCGGCGGTTGGCGCGGGGCTGTGCCCCGTGCCGCAGTGCCGCCGGCTTCCGGCCGGCAATCGTTGAACGATAATCGCCCCACGATTTCGGCCTGGGGTGCGGGTTCAAAACCCCCAGCACTTCGGCACGGGGC
>JANYFQ010000444.1 GCA_025362615.1 Hymenobacter sp.
GGGTAAAATCGCGGCGCTTGAGCAGAGAGAAGGGGTTTTGATAGCTCAGAAAGAATGGGCAAAACGGCCAGGGTTGGAGATTAGGCTTCCTTATCTCTCGGCCAGGGCTTGGGGGAGCCGCGCCACGGTTCGGGCACGACCAGGGGCAAAGGTGTTCCACGATGAGTGCGTACCAACGTGAACTTGGGCCAGTGGGCCAAAATGGGCAAACGGCCGCTACCGGATAAGCGTGATAACGGTGAAGACAGCTAGGGCACCCAGCAAAATGGCTTTCAGCTTCGACGACTTGCGCTTGACCGGGTTGCCGTCCACGACGTTGGTTTTGGCGTAGTTCACCGGAATGATTTTGGTGTCGGTGTTGGGGCCGCCGTGGCTTTCGTAGTTCAACAGCTTGAGGTCGTCGGCTTTGAGGGGCCGGAAGTTTTTGTAGGTGGCCGGGTAGCCGGTTACGTCCACGGTGGTGGTGCCAAACCACCCGAAACTGCTGCTGATGTTGAAGCGGGCTTCCACCAGTACGTCGGCGTTGGCATCTTTGGCGGCGGCGGCCACGGCGGCCGCTTTCCACGTGTCGATGCCCGCCACGGTGGACCCGCTCGCCGAGCCGCGCACCCGCTCACCCTTGATGTCGAGGTCCACGAGCAGCGGGGCTTGCACGATGCCGGTGTCGTAGGTATCGAGGCGCTTCGAGGTCGAGGTGCGCACAACGGAACAACTGGCCAGCGTACCAATGGTGGCAGCCAACAGGCAAATTTTGGAGAGATTTGTCATTAAAAAAGTGTTTTTTAAGGTTTAAAAGGGGTTTGAGAAGAAAGGCACGGGCAAAACCACAGCGGCAATGGCTGCTGCTCACGGGCGGGGGTGGTTGGGACGCGGTTGGCGGGGCACGCAACGAAGACACGGCGAGCTGGTGCCCGCTGGTTGCAGCGAAACACCCCAATGCCTCAAGCCACGTCCGCGCAGCACCGGCTACCGGCTGAGCCGAAATAAGTAGTGGAAAAAAGGTGATGCGGGACGGACGATTTTAGGAGCATTAAAATCTTTCGCAAAGATGATGTGTCCGTCCGGTCGTTCACAATACCCAGAAGTAGGTATTTTTCTTAACTCAAAAGCTGACTTGTACCAGCCTATTCTTATGCAATACCTACAACCAGGTATTTTTCTTGAAAACGGCTTGTTCACCAAATGCTTCCGACCAGCTTTTTTTCACAAAAAAGAGACGGCCCCACAGGGACCGTCTCCGTAATTGAATAACCCCCAGTAGCCCGCCGCACCAGCGGCCTTAGCGCAGTTTTTTAAACGGTGTACGCGTTTTGTGTACCACCATACTGGTAGATTACCCTTCCACCACCCGCGCCCCTTCGGCGGCCACTGGCCCGACGTGCAGGTTAAAGTCGATGCCCAACTCCTGAAACACGCTGCCCAGCGCCGCCGCTACGGCGTGGGCCGTGGCCTCGTCGGCGTTCAGCATAAACAGGCTGGGGCCGGAGCCGGAGATGCCGCCGCCCAGCGCCCCGGCGGCCAGGGCGCGGGCGCGGGCCTCGGCCAGCCCCGGGATAAGCGCGGCGCGGGCCGGCTCCACGATATAATCCTCCAGTGCCCTGCCAATCAATTCAAAATCATGCGTGAGCAGGCCCGCTACCAGCCCGCCTACGTTGGCCCACTGCCGCACGGCCAGTGCCAATGGCACGGTGGCAGGCAGCACGGCCCGCGCATCGGCGGTGCGAACCGTAATTTGCGGATGCACCACGGCTACCCACAGCGGCGGCGGCAGCAGGGCCACGATGTCGAGCTTCGGCAGCAGCGCCCGCACGAGCGTAAAACCCCCAAAAATGGCTGGGGCCAGGTTGTCGGCGTGGCGGGCACCGGAGGCCAGGGCCTCGCCGGCCATCGCAAACTCCACCAATTCCAGCTTGTTGAACCGGTTGTTCAGCAGTGCATTGGCCCCCACCACGGCCCCCGCCGCACTGGCCGAACTGCTGCCAATGCCGCTCCCCGGCCGAATGCCTTTGGTGATTTCGACCTCAAAACCGACGGTTTCCGGCACGGCCGCCAGCAGGGCCAGCAGGGCCACCCCCGCCACGTTGCGGGCCGGGTCGGTGGGCAGGTCGTAGTCGTCCAGGTGGCGGATGACGAGGCCGGGCTGCGCCGTGCGCGTGAGGCGGATGATGTCGTAGGGTTGGCTCAGGGCCATGCCCAACACATCGAATCCACAGCCGAGGTTAGAGAGTGTAGCGGGGGAATGAACGGTGACGGTCATAGGGGTTGGGTAACGCGGGTTTTCAACCCGCGAGGCATGGGCTTAGGCGGTTCTTTTGAGATGCCTGGGGCAACTTAGGCGCGGGTTGAAAATCCGCGTTACACCCGAGCGGCCCGCATAATATCGGCGAAAACGCCGGCGGCCGTCACGTCGCCGCCCGCGCCGGCACCCTTCACCACGAGCGGCTGCTCGGGGTAGCGGTTGGTGCTGAACAGCACCACGTTGTCTTTGCCGCGCAGGTCGTACAGGTCGTGCCGGGGGCGATGCTTTGCAGGCCCACGGCGGCCTTGCCAGCGGCGTAGCGGGCTACGAATTTGAGCTTTTTGCCCTGGCCGGCCGCCGCGTCGAACAAGGCGCGGAAGTGCGATTCGTGCGCCAGCAGCTGAATGTAGAAGGCCTCGACATCGCCGGCGAGACAGGCTTCGGGCAGAAACCCGTCGATTTCCACGTCGGCCAGCTCCAGTACCTGCCCGGTTTCGCGGGCCAGGATGAGGATTTTACGGGCCACGTCGGAGCCGTTGAGGTCGAGGCGCGGGTCGGGCTCGGTGTAGCCTTCGGCCTGGGCCTGGCGCACGACTTCGGCAAAGGGCCGGGTGCCGTCGTAGTTGTTGAAGACGAAGTTGAGGGTGCCCGAGAGCACGGCTTCGAGGCGCTGCACCACGTCGCCGGTGCGGGCCAGGTCCGAAAGCGTGCTGAGGATGGGCAGGGCCGCGCCGACGTTGGTTTCGAACAAAAACGGGGCGTTGAACTCGCGGGCCAGGCTTTTGAGGCGGGCGTATTGGACGTAGTCGGCCGAGGCCGCCGCCTTGTTGCAGGCCACCACGGCAATGCTGCGGGCCAGCAGCGGCGCGTAGATGCGGGCCACTTCGGGGTTGGCCGTCACGTCCACGACCACCGAGTTGCGGAGGTTGCGGGCGATGACGTGTTGGGCGAACTCGTCAAGCCCCAGGGGCGGGGCGGCGGCCAGCGCGGCGGGCCAGTGAGCCAGGTCGAGGCCGTCGTCGGCCAGCGCCGCGTGCCGGCTTCTCACCACGGCCACCACCCGTACCTGCACCCCCAGGTGCTCACGCAGGTACGCCTGCTGCCGGGCCAGTTGGTCGAGCAGCTTGCCGCCCACGTTGCCGGCCCCCAACACGTACAGGTTCAGTTGCTTGTAGGTGGCTTCAAAAAAGGCTTCGTGCAAGGCATTAACGGCCTTGGGCACGTCGGCGGCCCGGATGACGGTCGAGATATTGCGCTCCGAAGCGCCCTGCGCGATGGCCCGGATGTTCACCCCGTTCTGCCCCAGCACCCCAAATAAGCGCCCGCTGATGCCGGGGTGGTCCTTCATATTGTCGCCGACCAGCGCCACGATGGCCAACTCCGGCTCGGGCCGCAGCGGCTCGATGCGGCCGGCCGCAATTTCGGCCGCAAACTCTTCATCCACCGTGGTTTGGGCCGCCGCCAAATCGGCCGCGCTCACGCCCACGCAAATCGAGTGTTCCGACGAGCTTTGGGTAATGAGTATCACGTTGATGCGCTCCCGCGCCAGGGCCGCAAACAGCCGTTTCGAGAAGCCCGGAATGCCGACCATGCCGCTGCCTTCGAGCGTGAGCAGCGCCAGATTGGCAATGCTGGAAATGCCGCGCACCACGGCCGCACTCGCGGGCGCTTCCACTTCCACCAGCGTACCGGGGTCGGCCGGGGCGAAGGTGTTTTTAATCCAAAGCGGAATACCGCACCGCATAACCGGCTGAATAGTCGGCGGATACAACACCTTCGCCCCGAAGTGCGACAGCTCCATCGCCTCCTCATAGCTAAGGTGGGCAATGGGGCGGGCGGCGGCCACGAGGCGCGGGTCGGCGGTCATCATCCCGCTCACATCGGTCCAGATTTCGAGCACGTTGGCCCCGAGCGCCGCCGCCAGCAGGGCCGCCGTGTAGTCGGAGCCGCCGCGCCCCAGCGTGGTGGTGTTGCCAGCCGCGTCGGCGGCGATGAAACCGGGCACCACCCACAGCGCGGCCGAGGTTTGCTGCTGAAAAGCCAGTACTTGCTGCTGCGTTGCGGCAACATCAACTTCCGCCGTACCGAAGCGCGAATTGGTGCGGATAAGCTGGCGGGCATCGGCCCAGACGACGGGCAGACCCTGCGCTCGCAACGCGCTGGCAATGAGCTGCGACGACAGCAATTCGCCCGCACTCATCAGCCTATCCAGCGTACGGGCCGATAGTTCGCCGAGGGCAAAAACGCCGTCCGTCAGCCGCTGCAACTCGGCAAATTGCGCTGCCATCGTGGCCGCTATCTCCTTCAGCGCGTCGTTTTGATTATCAGTCGATAACAGCTCGCTGGCGGCGGTTTGGTGGCGGGCCTCCAACTGTTGCAGCGCCGCGTGGTACGTGGCCTGCCCGGCGGCGGCGGCGCGGCCAGCGGCAATCAGCGCGTCGGTGGTGCCGCCCAGGGCCGATACGACCAGCACGACCGGGCCGTTGTGGAGCGCCTGCGCGGCCAGCACACACACTTTGGCAATGTTGGGAGCGGTGGCGACGGACGTACCGCCAAATTTGAGAACCTGCATGAGACGAGAAGCGTTTTGGGCACCAGGGCCGCTACGAAACTGCAAGCTACGGCCCGACCAGCGAGCTTACAACGCCTGCTATCATGTTTGGGCGCGGGATTACGCAAACCCGTTTTTTGCCCGGCCGACGCCGAAAAGCCGCCCGACTGCGCCGCCGTACCTTTGCGTTTTACAAGACTGCCTGACCCATGCTCGATAAACTAGAAGCCATCCGCGAACGCTACGACACCGTGAACAACGAGCTGATGCAGCCCGATGTGATGTCGGACATCAAACGCTACAAGAGCCTCAACAAAGAATACAAAGACCTGGGCAAAATCGTGGTCGAGTACCGCGCTTACCAGAAGGTGCTCAGCAACATCGAGAACGCCCGCGAAGTCATTTCGACCGAGAAAGACCAGGACTTCCGCGAAATGGCCAAGCTGGAGCTCGACGAGCTGCTGCCCGAAGAAGAGCGCCTCGAAGAGTCCATCAAAAACCTGCTGCTGCCCAAAGACCCCAACGACTCGAAGGACGTGATTATGGAAATCCGGGCCGGGGCCGGGGGCGACGAAGCAGCCATCTTCGCCGGCGACTTGCAGCGGATGTATATGCGCTTCGCCGAAAAGCAGAACTGGAAGATGGAACTCATTGACGCCATGGACGGTACGGCCGGCGGCTACAAGGAAATCATCGTGGCCGTGCGCGGCGAAGACGTGTACGGCAAGCTCAAGTTTGAGTCGGGCGTACACCGGGTGCAGCGGGTGCCGGCGACCGAAACCCAGGGCCGCATCCACACCAGCGTGGCTTCGATTGTCGTCATTCCCGAAGTCGAAGAGTTTGACATTGAGTTGAATATGGGAGACATCCGCAAGGATTATTTCTGCTCCAGCGGGCCGGGTGGGCAGTCGGTAAACACGACCTACTCGGCCGTGCGCCTGACGCACTTGCCCTCGGGCCTCGTGGCCCAGTGCCAGGACCAGAAATCGCAGCTCAAAAACTTCGATAAAGCCCTGGCCGTCTTGCGTTCCCGAGTCTATGACATGGAACTGGCCAAGAAGAATGAGGCCGATGGCCTGGTGCGGAAAAGTATGATTGGCGGCGGCGACCGCAGCGATAAAATCCGCACCTACAATTACCCGCAAGGCCGCGTGACCGACCACCGCATTGGCTACACCGTGTACAACCTGGCCAGCGTGATGGAAGGCAGCATTGACGATTTTGTGGAAAACCTGCGTTTGGCCGAAAGCGCCGAGCGGTTGCAGGAAGGGGTGACTAAATAGACCGCCGATTCAAACGGATTTAACGGATGAAACGGAGCGGCGCTGCCGCGCCTGAACACGCGTTAGGCGTGGCGGGCAGGTCCGCAATGCGGCGAAAAAGTGTCTAAACTAAATTTGGAATGGCTTACCGTACCGCCGCGCCCGGCCCTAACCCCAACCCTAATCCTAACCTAAGTTGCGTAGGCAGGGGCGCAAGCCCCGCTCCGTTTCATCCGTTAAATTCGTTTGAATCGGCGGTCCGGTCGGTAGTCGGTTATTCGCTGCTGCTGTTTATTGCGCTGAGCTGCTTTGCCACCCTGCTCTCCGGTTGCGAGCCGAAGGAAGACTTGGTGCAGACCAGCGGCCGGCTGGAGTTTGACACGGATAGCGTACTGTTCGACACCGTGTTTACAACTGTGCGGACGGTGACGAAGCGGCTGTGGGTGTACAACCGCAACAGCGGCGCTGTACGGACCGACATTGCCCTGGCGGGGACGCAGAATGCCACGTATTCGCTCATCATCGACGGCGATGCGGGGCCGGGCAAAAGCAACGTCCTCATCCGGGGGCGCGACAGTTTGCAAGTGCTGGTGCGGGCCGTATTGGGCGATAACGGCACGGCCAGTCGGCCCAAGGAGTTTCTGGTGACCGACCAGCTCAACTTCCTCACCAACGGCAACGCGCAGGATGTGAAGCTGGTAGCCTACGGCCAGAACGCCTATTTTCACCGGGCCGACATCATCCGCACCAACACCGTGTGGGCGACCGACAAGCCGCACGTCATCATCAACAGCCCGTACACGCAGGGTAACAACACGTTTCCGGTGGGCGTGGCGGTGCTGGAACCCTTCACGCTCACCATTCCGGCCGGGGCGCGGGTGTACTGCCACAACGGGGCCACCATGCAAATTAATGGTACGCTGCTGATTAACCCCATTTTCAACACTTTGGCCGGCGACACCGTGAAGGCCAGTAACCGCAACCTCGTGCGCTTCCAGGGCGACCGCCTCGAAAGCGGTTTTGCCGACGTGCCGGGGCAGTGGGGCGGCATTTTTTTCACGGCCAGCAGCAAGAACAACGTGGTGCGCTATTGCGACATCAAAAACGCCAACTTCGGGCTGGAAATCGTCAACACTGACCTGCGCCAGGTACTGCCCGATTTGACGGTCAGCAACACCACCATTCGCAACATTTCGGGAGCCAACCCAGCCTTTGTGTCGGCGGGCGGACTGCCGGGCGGGCTGGTGAACGTGGCGGGCATACTTACTGCAACCAACTGCTTGCTAACGAATTGTGGCGAGTACGCCGTGTTGGGCCTGGGTGGCGAAACAACCCTCAACTTCTGCACCGTGGCCAACTACTTTTCGGGGCAGGCGCAACGGCAAACGCCGTCGGTGTTTTTCAGCAACGCCATCAGCACATCCGCTGGCCCCGCTACCAGGGTGCCGCTTAACGTAAAAGTGCTGAATTCCATCATCTGGGGCAACGCGGGCGTGGTGGATGAGCTGCTGTTTGAAAACTCCGACGACTACTACCCTACCGGAGCCAGCGGCGGCACGGCACAAGTACGCAACTCGGTGATTAGAAGCCGCGAGTATGCCGGCAATGCTGACGCGCCCGACAAGCCCGGCCTGGCGCGAGCGGCCTACGGCAACTTCCTCAACCAGGACCCTAACTTTTTCCGCAGTCCCGAAAACGGTATCGGTGCCTTGGATTTCAGCCCCAAGTCGCCCTCGCCGGCCCTGCGCGGCAGCCTCGTTGGTTCCCTACTCCGTACGGACTTACGCAACCTGCCCCGCGCCACCAACCCCGAAATTGGGGCGCTGAAGCAGCGCTAAAGCCCCCCGAAGCGAGACAATACGCGCCGGTGCCGTTACTTTGACGCTCCGCTCAAGCTTTGCCCTTGCTTCGCATGAAATTTCGCTTTGTATTTGCCCTGACGGCCGCCGGCCTGGCCGCCGCGCTGGCCCCGGCCGCCGCCCAAACCCTGGCCGCGCCCGCTTTTGCCGACCAACCCGGCCGCGCCCAACCCACCGCCTTGGCGGCCACCAACGCCGCCAGCGCCCCGCAGGTCCGCATCGACCCGACGTGCTGGTACGTGGGCCTGAAAAACCCCCGGCTCCAACTGCTCGTGCATGGCCCCGGTATCGGCAACAGCACGGCCACCCTCGGCTCTTACCTGGGCGTGATGCTTACCAGCACCGAGAAGTTAGCCAATCCCAACTACTTGGTTATGAATTTGATGCTGGCTCCCACTACCAAACCGGGCAGTCTGCAAATCAACTTCAAGGGGACCAAAAACCTGAGCTACACCTACGAGCTGCGCGGCCGTGCCACTGGCCCCGACCGTGTGCAGGGCCTCACCCAGGCCGATTTTGTGTACCTGCTCATGCCCGACCGCTTCGCCAACGGCGACCCGGCCAACGACGTGGTGCCCGGTACGCAGGTAAACCACGTGGCCCGCGACTCAATGTACGCCCGGCACGGCGGCGACCTCAAGGGCATTGTCAGCCATTTTGATTACCTCAAGAAGCTGGGAGTCACGGCCATCTGGCCCACGCCGGTGGTTGAGAACGACCAGCCCAAATTCAGCTACCACGGCTACGAGCTGAGCGACTATTACGCCGTGGACCCGCGCTACGGCAGCCACCAGGAGTACATCGATTTTGTGGCCCAGGCCCACAAGCAGGGCCTCAAAGTCGTTCACGACGTGGTGCTTAACCACTGCGGCAACCGCAACTACCTGTTCCGCGACGCGCCCGCGCCCGACTGGTTTCATCAATGGCCTACGTTTACGCGCAGCAATTTCCGCGACGCGGCCTTCAACGACCCGCACGTTGCGGCGGCCGACCGCAAGCTATTTGGCGAAGGCTGGTTTGACACCCATATGCCCGACCTCAACCAGACCAACCCGCTGGTGGCTACCTACCTGATTCAGAACTTCATCTGGTGGGTCGAACAAACCGGCCTCGACGGCTACCGCCTCGACACTTATTCTTATTCGGACCGGAGTTTTTTAATGCGCTTCGGCGAAGAAATCCTCAGGCAGTACCCCCAGTTGGCCATGTACGGCGAAACCTGGGTGCAGGGCACGGCGCAGCAAGCGTACTTCGCCCGCAACATTCTGCCGGCCGTGGATGGCTTCAAATCCAACCTGCCGGGCGTGACCGATTTTCAACTTTACTACGCCATCAACGACGCGCTAACCAAGGATGCGGGCTGGACCGAAGGCATCAGCAAGCTCTACTATACCCTGCAAACCGACTGGCTCTACGAAGACCCGACGCGCAACGTCATTTTCCTGGACAACCACGACTTGAGTCGCTTTTATTCGATGGTGGGCGAGGACTTTGCGAAATACAAAATGGGGCTGGCCTGGCTGCTCACCTGCCGGGGCATTCCGCAGATTTACTACGGCACGGAGGTGCTGATGAAAAACTATTCGGACCCCGACGGCAAGGTGCGCGAAGACTTCCCCGGCGGCTTCGCCGGCGATGCCACCAACCTGTTTACCACCCGCACCGGCCGCGCCGCCGAGGCGTTCGACTACGTGAGCAAACTGGCCGCCTACCGCCGCAGCCACCCGGCGCTGCACTCGGGCAAGCTCACGCATTTCATCCCCGCCGAGGGCGTGTACGTGTACTTCCGGCACTCCGAAGCGGGCACCGTGATGGTAGTAATGAACTCCGGCAAAGACGAAAAAACCGTGGATGGTACCCGCTTCAAAGAACTGACGAGCGACTTCCGCTCCGGCCTCGAAGTAACGAGCGGTCAGGTGCTTGCGGATTTAAAATCCTGGAAAATCCCCGCCCGCACCGCCTGGGTGATGGAGTTGCGGAAGTAACGCGGGTTTTCAACCCGCGACGAGCAAAACGAGTATCCCGCGCTTGCTTTACTGAACGGCTTACTTGCGCTGGCGGAAGCGACCGGCGTGCGTGCGTTACGCGAGCCACTCGCTGCGCTCGTCGCGGGTTGAAAACCCGCGTTACACCTCACTGCGCCAACCGGAACGTGAGCGGCAATTCGTACTCCACGGGCACGGCCCGCGAGCCAATACGGCCCGGCAGCCACTCGGGCGGAATGCTGCGGGCAACGCGTAAGGCCTCTTCGTCGCAGCCGCTGCCGAGCTTTGTAATCACCTTGTAATCAGCGGCCCGACCCAGCGTATCAATCACAAAGCCAATCACTACCCGGCCTTGCACGTTGCGGTCCTGCGCTTGCGCGGGGTAGTTGAGGCGGGTGGTGTAGGCGGCCAGGGCCGCGTCGCCGCCAATAAAGAGCGGGGGTTGGTCGAGCCGTTGCATACGCCAGGTACCGGACGCGATTTCGGCGCGGTACAAAATTTCGCCAATCGGCCGGTAGTAAAGCAGCTTTTTGGCGTCGTGGTCGTAGCGCTGCACCAGCACCTGACGCTGCGAGGGCGTTCGGCCGAAATATTCCCAAACGCCCACTTTGGTTTTTTTATCCAGCATCCCCCGCTCCCACTCGGTTTCGCGCAACTTTTGGGCCAGGCCGGCGGGTGCCAGCAACAACAAGGTGGGCAGCAACGCCCAACAAGGTAGCGTTTTCATACAGGAAAAGCGGCGAGAGGTGGGAATGGAGTGCGGAAATTAGTTATAATTTCGGCTAAATCCACCAACCTGTCGGCTACAATGCCTGTTTCTTATTTAATTGATAAAAAATCTTTACCTTTCGTCCAATTCTTCGCGCAGCGCGTGTTGCTGTTCGCGCAGTCCGGGCAAGGCAGGGCACAAGGCGGCTAGGCACCCCAGCACGGCCAGCGCCTGCCGGGGTGCCCCCAGTTGCCGAAGCATAGTGGCCTGTCCGCCCAGGGCCCCGAAGTGGCGCGGCTCGCGGCGCAGGGTTTCGGCCACATCGGCGAGGGCGGCGCGGTATTCGCCGCGCAGGTAGTGCGCCGTGGCGCGTTTGTTCCAGGCCTCGGCCCAGGCAGGGGCGGCTTCAAGGAGCTGCGTGAATTCCTGAATGGCCCGGCCAAAATCATCGGCCTGCAGGGCACGCATCCCCACTTCCAGCCCTTTGGCCAGCCCGGTGGCATGAGGGCCGGGCGGCGGAGTGAGCCACACTTGCCAGATGCCGTTTTGCAGGGCCTCAATCTCGGCGGGCGCGGCGGCCGTGCGCAGTTGGGCAAAAAGGTCGTTGAGCATTTGTTCTTAGTTATAAACTATAGTTCATGAACTATGGGTGCGCTGACGCAAGTTTGGAGCGGTTTCGTAGTCAGTGTACGCATTTTGTGTACCACCAAGCTGTTCTGAAAACCTTTCCAGGCACCGCCGCCGTACTTCGCGCCCACTTTGACCGGGAGGCACAGCACCCTCAGCTGCGAAGGGCACAAGTTACGGCGACGCTCAAAAAATCGGCCGAGGAGAAGCGGGCCATTGCCGCCGCCCTGCCGGTGGCCAACGCCTTCTACCTGTTGTACCTGGAAGACGAAACCGACCCCGCCGCCAGCGAGAAGGCCCACGCCCTGCGCTGCAACAAAACCGACTACGTGGCCCTGCCCGCCGCCATGGCCCTGGCCGAAACCCGCCGCGTGGCCCAGCAGGCCCTGGCCCTGAAAGCCAAGCTGGCCAGCGACGCGGGCATCGCCAAGCCCGAGCTCGACGAGCTGACGGCGGCCAACGCGGCGTTCGGGCAGCTGCTGGCGGCCCCCAAGCTGGCCATCGAGGCGGGCAAAACCAACCGCACCGCCCTGGGCACAGCCCTCAAAGCAACCGACAAGTTTGTGGAAGCCAAGCTGCGCCCGGCCATTAAAACCCTCAGCCCGGCCTTTGCGGGCCTACGGGCGGCCCTGCTGCAAGCCATGCGGATTGACGACGCCCCCGGTGCCCGGCAGCCCGCCGCGCCGGGTGCCGCGCCCGCACCGGGCAGCACGCCCGCATAGCCTGCCGCAGCGGCAGCGGCAGGAGAAAGAACGGGGAAGTCCCGGCTGCGATGGGCGGCCGGGGCTTCTTTGTGCTCAATAGCTTAGCATTTCGCGTTGTGTTTAACCTTTGAAACACGCCCCTGCACCTAGTACCTTAGCAGAAAAAACGCCGATGCTAGGGGACCGACTCGTATTTCAAGGACACAACACGTTTGTCTGTAAAAACAACTGGCTTAAAAAGGGCTATGACTTTGTGCAGGCGGGCGGTGGCTTTAACGACAGCGATGCGGTGGTGCGGCTGGGCGTGGGCAAAAACATGGTGGAAGCCATCCGCTACTGGCTGCGGGCCTTCGGCCTGACCGATGAAAACGACACGTTGCAGCCCATAGCGCACGAGTTGCTGGCCGACGATGGCCTGGACCCTTATTTGGAAGACAGCGCCTCGCTCTGGTACTTGCATTATTGCCTGGTGCGCACAGGCCGCGCGTCGCTTTATCATTTGGTGTTTAACGAATGGCGGCGGGAGAATTTTTCGTTCACGCGGGCACAGCTCGCGCAGTTCGTCAGCCGCCGCGCCGTTGAGCACAGCGGCACCACCCTGAACGAAAACACCTTGGACGCGGACCTGACCATGCTGGTGCGCTCCTACGCGCCGCCCGGCCGCGAGCAAAGCCGCCCCGACGTGGAAGAAGAATCGACGGGCTTGTTGCAAGACCTCGGCCTGCTGACCCTGAACCGGACCGACGGGCTGCGCTACCAAATCGAAAACCTGGACCGGCCCGAAGTGCCCTGGCAAGTGGTGTTGCGGGTGGTGCTGGAAAATCCGGCCTTTGGGGATGTGATAGGCTTCACCGATTTAGCTGTGGCCGCCGATTCGCCGGGCCTCGTGTTTGCCCTGAGTGAAAAAAGCCTGTTTCAGAAGCTGGAGGAGATAATGCAGCGGTTTCCGGCCGCCGTGGTGTACTCGACCACGGCCGGCAACCGGGTGCTGACGCTCAAGCGCGACCAACTGAACGTGGCCGCCCTCTGGCAAGAATATTATGGGGTGGCGGCGTAGGGGCGGGCTGCCGGCTTTTTCGCCGGCTGTCCGCTCGGCAACGCCCCGGTAATAGTTGCCAATTCAACCGTTCAGCAAAAAAGCGGACTGCCGGCTTACAACAGCCGGCAGCCCGCACCGACCAACGCACAAAAACACCGATGACTACTTTATTCAGCCCTTCCGTCAATATCATCCGCGACGCTGACCGGACGCTTGCTTACCTGCCCACGCCAAATGCGGCCACCGTGTTTGGGCAGATTGTGAATAATTACCGGGCCGGGATTCACTGCTTCAACGTGGTGGGAGCCTATGGCACCGGCAAATCGTCGTTTCTGTGGGCGTTCGAGCAAACGCTGAGCGGGCAACAAGCCTTCTTTCCGCTCCGGGCGGACGGGCTGGGGGTGGTGGGCTTTGAGTTTGTGCGCTTCGTGGGCGAATACGCTTCGCTGAAAGAAACCTTTGCCCGGCACTTCGGGGTGGCCCACGCGGGCACCGAGCCAAGCGCAGCGGCCGTGATTGCGGCCATCGGCGCAGCCTACCGGCCGCTGGCCGCCGAAGGCAAGGCGCTGGTGCTGCTGGTGGACGAGTTTGGGAAGTTTCTGGAATACGCGGCCCGCGAAAACCCCGAGGAAGAACCGTACTTTCTGCAACAGCTGGCCGAATACCTCAACGACCCCGACCGGCACATTTTGCTGCTCACGACGGTGCATCAGGACGTGAGTGCCTATGCGCTGGGCCTGACCAAAACGCAGCGGCAGGAGTGGGAAAAGGTGAAAGGCCGGCTCAAAGAACTGACCTTTAACGAACCCGTGGAGCAGCTGCTGGCCCTGGCCGCGCAGCAGCTCGCGGCCCGCAAGTGGCCGGCCGCGCCGGGCGTGGCCGTGAATAAGCAGCTGTTTGAGGCCGGCGCAGCAGCGTAAGCGGTTGCCGATTGGCTTGTTATTGAATTTTGGATTTACATTCGTCCCTGCTTTCACTTGATGCCAAACCAAATGAACGAATCCACCACTTTCTGCGACGATAACGGCCAACCCGTCCGCCTCTTTCACCGCGCCAACAACGCCGCCAAAGCAGTAGACCAACTCGTTGGCATTTGCACCGGCATCCTGGCCGATGGCGAAGTAAACGCCAACGAAGCGGCCTTTTTTGCCGAATGGGTACGGACCCACGCCCCGGCCGAACCCATGTGGCCGTTCACCGACATTCTGAGCCGGGTAGAACGCATATTTGCTGATGGGGTGTGCGACGAAGAAGAACGGGCAGAATTGAAGGAAGTGATGCAAGCCTTGTGTGGTTTTGCGGCCGAGCCTTTGCCTACATCGGCCACCCTATCAACCACGTTGCCGCTGTGTGTGCCGCAGCCGCAACCGCTGCTGTTTGCGGACCAACAGTTTGTAGTCACCGGCAAATTTGCTTACGGCGCACGTACCGCCGTCTTTGAGGCCATCAGCGCGTTGGGCGGGTTGCCAACGGACACCGCGCCAACCCGCGCCACGAACTACTTGGTCGTTGGCGTATTTGCAAGCCGCGATTGGGTGAATACCAGCCACGGCCGTAAGATAGAAAAAGCCGTGGACCTGCGCGACAAAGGCACCGGCATTCGCATCATTTCCGAAGAACACTGGAAACAATTTGTATAATGCGACCAGCGGTTTTGCTTAAACTCCTTTTCTAACTTCGGGGGCTTATGATGTTGCCAGAAAGCTCCCGCGTGGAAGTAGCGAAACTGGCTGGTGTGTTCTCGGACACGACCAATTCCTACAAATTCTACTGGTTTCTGAGCATTCTCGACAGCTTGCGCGAGAACGGGCAGCCGCTGATTTCCATGCGGGATTTGTCGTTGCGGATGGTGGCCAACGTGTGGTATCCGCTGGATTATTTCAAACTTTCCTTCGGCAAACAGGACGGTTTCAAACCCATTGCCGACGACGTTTCCCAACTCCTGACCGTGGACAACCGGCCGACCGCGCCGGGGCTGATTACGCAACTCAACCGGGCGCTTTCCGCCGCCGATTTGCAGCGGCTGACCGACCGGGTAGCCGTGCTGCTGCGGTGGGTGCCGTTTCGGTTCATCCGGCCGTTTTTTGAGGCAGAAATGCACAAGGTGCCAGAGTACCAAGTGAACAAGCGCATTGCCGAACTAGCCGCGCAAAGCACCAAAGCGCCGTATCGGTTTGCGGGCAATAGCATCGAGCTGCATCCGGCGTGGGTGGAGTATTTGCAAAAACACCAGGGAATTTTGCGGGGCTTCGTTTTTTGGCACGTGGTGCGCTTCCTGCAAAAGCACAACCCTAACGTCATTGGCTTGTCGGAGAAGCTGGAAAAGCCGGGGGCGCGGGTGCTGAATGCGGCCGGCAAGTTCTGGAAGGAATACCTGGCCGCTACGCCGGGGCTGACGTGCATTTATTCGGGCCAGCAAATCACGGCGGCCAACCTGAGCCTTGACCATTTTTTGCCGTGGTCTTACGTGGCCCACGACCAACTTTGGAACATCATTCCCGCGCCCAAGTCGGTCAATTCTGCCAAAAACGACTGGCTGCCTTCGCTGCCCAAATACTTTAATGACTACGCACGGTTGCAATACGACGGCTTTCAGTTTCACGCGGCGCGGGGCCACGAGCGGCTTTTGGAAGACTACCACGTACTTTTTGCCGGCAGCCTGACCGATATTCAGCAGCAACCCTTCGCGTGGTTTCAGGAACGGCTGCGGGAATTGGTAGCGCCGCAACTGCAAACGGCGCGTAATTTGGGCTTTTCCTATCCGTTCGAGTTCCGATGAGCGCCCTGCAAAACCCCAACAGCCACCTCACGGCCAAGCAGCGTGACGCACCTTCGCTGCCGGTGCGCTACCTCCACGAGCGCGGGCTGATTCAGGGGCGGGTGTTGGACTACGGCTGCGGCTACGGGCGCGACGTTCAGTTTCTGCAAGCCAAAGGCTACGATGCCACCGGCTACGACCCGCACTATTTCCCGGACCTGCCCAACCGGCGCTTTGATACCATCGTGTGCTTCTATGTGCTGAACGTGCTGTTTGAAGCCGAGCAAACCGCCGTGTTGATGGACGTAGCGCGGCTGCTGAAACCGACCGGCACGGCGTATTTCGCCGTGCGGCGCGACATTCGGCAGGACGGTTTCCGGCAGCACTACCAGTTTCGGCAGCCGGTGTACCAATGCGCGGTATCGTTGCCGTACCAGTCCATTTTTCAAAACGAAAACACCGAATTTTACGCTTACCGGCACTTCACGCAGGTGCCGCACCTTGCGGGCGAAGGTGGAGAATGCCCCTTTTGCCAGCCCAGCCCGCGCCGCGAATTGCTGACCGAAACGGCCCACAGCTACGCCATTCTCGACGGTTACCCCATCAGCAAAGGCCACGCGCTGATAATGCCCAAAGCCCATGTGGCCGATTTTTTCGATTTGCCGATGGCCGAGCAGCAGGATTGCTGGCTTGTGGCCAACGACGTGCAGCGCCGCCTCGTCGGCCGCTACGCCCCGGCCGGTTTCACGGTGGGCCTCAACATCGGGGCCGCTGCCGGGCAGCGCATGGCCCACGCCAGCATCCACGTCATCCCGCGCTACGCGGGCGACGTGAAGAACCCGGCGGGTGGCATTCGCAACATTTTGCGACGCTGAAGCGGCCCGGTTTGGGCCGGTGGCGAAAGTCCCCAGACGGCGACTTACGTTTGCTGGGTCCTCGCGGCACTGCCCGCGCCTTACCCGCCCCGCTCATGCAAACCGCTCTTCGTATTGACCCCGCCAACCTGCTGGACGGCTTGCGCCAGCTTGCCCACACGCCGGTTTCCGCCATTTGCGAAATCATCGACAACGCCATTGATGCCGGGGCGGCCAACATTCACATTCTGCTCAACTGGCACGACACGAAGGCCCTGCCGAGCCGTCGCAACAACGTCAGCGAGTACCTCATCATTGACGATGGGCGGGGCATGGACGAGTTGGGCATTCAAAACGCCTTGACGTTGGGCGCATCGGATGCGGGCTACGGGCCGCATTCGTTGTCCAAGTTCGGGTTGGGGTTGAAGTCGGCGGCGTTTTCGCAGGGCGAAGAATTGGATTTGATTTCCTCGCCGGGCGGGGGTGCGCCGTTTGTGAAGTACCGGGTGTCGCTGCCGAGCATTACGGACACGTATTTTGCTACCCGGCTGGACTTGTCGGCCGAAGACGAGGAGCTGTTGGCCGAATACCTGCCGGGGGGCAAAGGCAGCTTGGTGCGGGTGGGCGAAGTGCGGCGCGAGGGGCACCCGGCGGTGAAGGAAACGCTAGCTCAATTGCGCTACCGGGTGGGGGTGATTTACTATTATTTCTTGCTGAAAGGCAACCTCACCATCCGTTTGGAAGGCAAGGCGCTGCCGGCCGTGGACGTGCTGTTTACCAACGAGGCCAACGAGAACGGCAACCTAGACGATACTACTTGGAACGGCCGCCAAACGCAATGGCTGCAACGCCCGATTGAGGTAACGCTCGACGTGGACATGGGCGTGAAATGCACGGTGGAAGCCACGCAGTTGCCGCACCCGCCCACGTTCACGGTAGATGAGCGCGGCGGCGACAAAATCATCCGCGACAAGTACCTGATTACGGCCAAGAACTACGGCTACTATGTGTACCGCAACGAGCGCCTGATTGCCTGGGCTGACTCGCTCGACGGCATCGTGGGGCAAGACCAGGACTTGTACTCGTTCCGGGGCCGCATCATTATTGATGATTCAGCCGACAATGTATTTAACATTGACGTTAAGAAGACCTCAATGAAGCTGGCCGAAGAAGCCTGGGACGTGCTTTTTGACCTCACCAAAAACTACAAGCGCAACAGCATCAAAGCCTGGAACCGGGCCGGGATGCTGAAAAAAGAGGCCGAAAACCAGGATGCCAACCGGCAAAGCAACGACATCATCGCGCAGCTCAACACCCCGGAATCGTTGGCGGGGCAGCCGGTGCTTTCGCCCAGCAAAAGCGCCGAGATAGACCAGGAGATTGCCGATTCCTTCAAGGCCAATGTGCAACAGCAGGTGGAGCAGGCCGCCGCTATGAAAATGGCGGTGCAAGGCGTGGCCGCTGCCGGCACCCTGCCCAAAACGGACGAGGAGCAGTTTGAGGAAACGCTCAAAGGCGACCCGA
>JANYFQ010000077.1 GCA_025362615.1 Hymenobacter sp.
CCCCCCCACTTCGCGCTGCACGGCTCGCGCCAGAACCGTCCTTTACGCACCGTTTCCGGGCAGCCCTTGGGCACTCGTGGGACGAAGCCCTTCGGGCGATTCGTCCGACCACTGGGCTACCGGCAACCTTCGGGCTTGGTCGGCTGTTTCGGTCCTATTAAATTAGGACGTAATTTTGCACCCCGATTTCGCGTCGCCTATCCCCTTTATGTCCCACCCGTTCAAGGCTGTTAGCCTGTCGTTCAAGAAAGCGCCGTTGGCCGTTCGGGAGCTGCTGGCGCTCGACCAGTCGGATTGTCGTCGGTTGCTCGACACCCTTCACCAAGACCTGAGCCTGAACGATTTGCTGGTGCTGAGCACCTGCAATCGCACCGAAATATACTACGCCGACGAGGCCGACCGCAGCCGCGAAATCCTCGTCGCGCTGGCCGACCTCAAAGGCCGCGCCGACCTCAATACCTTCCTCCCCTATTTCGAGCTGCTGAACACGGCCGAGGCCGCTACCAACCATTTGTTCGAGGTTTCGATGGGGTTGGACGCGCAGGTGGTGGGCGACGTGCAAATCAGCCACCAAGTGAAAACGGCTTACCAGTGGTCGGCCGATGCCGACGCGGCGGGGCCGTTTCTGCACCGGCTGCTGCACACCATCTTCTTCACCAACAAGCGGGTACAAACCGAAACCGGCTTCCGAGCCGGGGCGGCATCCATCAGCTACGCGGCCCTCGAAATGGTGGAAGAGCTGACCGCCGACATTGCCAACCCCCGCGTGTTGCTGGTGGGCCTGGGCGAAATCGGCTCCGACGTATGCCGGCACCTGGCCGACCGCAAGGGCTTCGGCGAAGTGGTGCTCTGCAACCGCACCCGCGCCCGCGCCGAGGTGCTGGCCGCCGAGTGCGGCGGCCTGCGCGTGGTGAACTTTGAGGACCTCACCGCCGCGCTGCGCGAGGCCGATGTCGTGATTTCAAGCATCAACCGCCCCGAGCCGTTTTTCACCCGCGAGCTGGTGGCCAACCTCGACGTACTAAGCTACAAGTTCCTCATCGACTTAAGTGTACCGCGCTCCGTGGCGGCCGACGTAGAAACCGTGCCCGGCGTGCTGATGTACAACATCGACGCTATTCAGAGCAAAGCTTCGGCGGCGCTCGAAACCCGGCTGGCGGCCGTGCCGCAGGTGCGCCGCATCATCGCCGAGAGCCTGGCCGGCCTCGAAGACTGGACCAAGGAAATGCTGGTGTCGCCCATCATCCAGAAGATGAAGGCGAACCTGGAGCACCTCCGCCAGGAAGAGCTGGACCGCTACCAAAAGCGGGCTACCCCCGCCGAAAGCAAGCTGCTTGATGAAGCCACTAAAACGCTGATGCAAAAGGTGTTGAAGCAGCACGTACTGCACCTTAAATCGGCCTGTAAGCGCGATGAGGCCGGCAAGCTGGTAGAGTTGTTGAGCGAATTATTCGACCTGGAAGCACAACCGGAGGCCGCAGGGTAAGCAGCAGCCACACCGTTTTGTACTTTCGTTTTTGTGGGCGCACGAAAAACCCCGCTGGAGTAGCTATCAGGCTAGCACCAACGGGGTTTTACAATTGTGCTAAGCAGTAACGCAAAAGTAAACGCCTATTTCGTCCTTGGCGGTAACTTTTACGTGAGTGCTTAACGCTGGGTTATGCGGTTTTGCGCCGGGCGCGGAGCTTGCGAACTGCGTAAGCAGCGCCGCCGGCCAGGAGCAACGAGGCACCACCGTCGATGGGAACACCGGTGCCGCCACCAGCACCGCCCCCGCCACCAGGACCAGGACCGCCGCCGCCCGGTACCTGGGCGAGTGATGCGGTGACAGCGCCAATTACGAGTACCGCAATTGCAGCTAAAAGAGTTAGATGCTTCTTCATACTGGTGGTTTAGGGGTTTAAAAAGGTGAAGTTGAGTTTGTGTTTTTGAGGTTTTTCGTAGCTAACTAAACTAATAGCCTTCGTTACGCACACGTTTCAAACGGCGGTACGTACGGGCAAAGTTGGCAATACGGATGCAAGATAAGCTGAATTTTTAATTCAGAACATCGGCGCAACCGCACAGATGCCGCTTTTTTGCTGCGCTACGTCATACTTTTCTGGGAAATACTGCCCAAATAGAGGTTTTAGGGCTAGCGAAAAGGCTGAAATTTATTTCCAAAAAATAGTTCACACGCCTACCAAGACCCGGCGGATGCCCAATTTCTTCATCCGGGCCTCCAGTGTTTTGGGGTTGATGTCGAGCAGCAAGGCGGCGCCCTGCCGGCCGCTTACCCGGCCCCCGGTTTGGGCGAGGGCCGCCAGAATATGGTCGCGCTCCTGGTCGCGCAGGGTCTTGACGGCTGGGGGCTGCGCTGGCTGACTGGCAGCCGTCGGAAGCAGGAGCCGGGTGTCGTCCGGCGGCGGGCCGGCCAGGGGCCAGCCACCGGATGGGGCGCTTTGGCTTATTTCAACCCACGGGCCGGGGCTGAGGATGAGGGCGCGTTCGAGGGTGTGTTCCAGCTCGCGGATGTTGCCGGGCCAGGGGTTGGCTTGCAGGGCGGCCAGGTCGGCGGGGCGCAGGGCGAGGTTGGGTTTGCCGAGGCGCTTGCCGAGGAGGTGGATGAAGTGGCGGGCCAGGGGTTCGATGTCGGGGCGGCGCTCGCGCAGCGGGGCCAGGGCGATGGGAAACACGTTGAGGCGGTAGTAGAGGTCGGCGCGGAAGCGGCCGGCGGCTACTTCGTCGGCCAGCACCCGGTTGGTGGCGGCGATGACGCGGGCATCGGTGCGCAGCACCTTGCTGCCGCCCAGGCGCTCGAACTCTTTTTCCTGGAGCACCCGCAGCAGCTTGGCCTGCAAATCGAGCGGCAGCTCGCCTACTTCGTCCAGGAAGATGGTGCCGCCGTCGGCCAGCTCAAACTTGCCGATGCGGCGCTCGACGGCCCCGGTGAAAGCCCCTTTTTCGTGACCGAACAACTCGCTTTCAATAAGCTGTGCGGGCAGCGCGGCGCAGTTGAGCTTGACCAGCGCCCGCCCGTGCCGGGGCGAGGCCGTGTGAATGGCCCGCGCCACCAACTCCTTGCCGGTGCCGGTTTCGCCGCTGATGAGCACGGTGGCCGCAGTGGGGGCCACCTGGCCGATGAGCCGCTGGGTTTCGCGCAGGGCCGGGCTGTGGCCCACCAGCAGGCCGTTGGGTGCCCCGGAGCGGGCGGTGGCGTTGATTTCGTCAATCAAATAGCTGCGCTCCTGCTCAATCTGGGCCTTGAGGTTTTCCAGCTCCTCGAAGGCGAAGAGGTTTTCGAGGGCCAGGGCCACCTGGGGCAGCAGGCTCTGCACGGTAGTGTGCTCGTCGGGGCCGAAGGCGTTTTCGTCGGCCGCGGCCAGGGTAAGCACGGCGGCGCTGTCGGGGCGCTGCCACACCGGGGCGATGAGCATGGCGCGGGTGTGGTAAGCCTCGTACACGTAGCGCAGGCGCGGGAAGCGCACGGCCAGGGCCTTGAAGTCGGGGCCGGCGAAAAGGCCGGGGTTTTTGAGCAGCTCGTGGAGTTGCTGCGAGATGCCGTCGGGGTCGCGCAACGAGGGGTCGGCCGCGCGCAGGGTGGCGGGGCTGAGGGCAGCCAGCGGCTCGCCGGCGGCGGGGCGCATGAACTCGGCAAAGGCCTCGAACGCCCGGCCGGCCGTGGCCCGCTGCACCCGCAAACTGAAGTAACTGAAGGGCACAACGCGCCCCAGCTCTTCGGCAATGGCCCGAAACAGCGGCTCGCGCTCCTTATAGTGCAGCAGCGCGTGGGTGACGTTGAGTTGCAGGCTGCGCTCGCGCTCGCGGCGGGCTACGTCCTCAAACGTCAGGGTGTTGGCCACGGCTACGGCCACGAGGCTGCTTATCTTTTCGAGGAGCTGCTCGTCGGCCAGCGTCAGTTCGGGGCGGCGGCGGGCGGTGAGCATCAGGAAGCCGAGGAGGCGGCCGGCGGCGCGCAGGGGCACAGCGGTGAGGTAGCGCAGGCCGGCCTGTTGCATATGCCGGAACGGCTCGAAATCGGGGTATTTGGCGAAGTAGTCCGGCAACTCGACGCGCTGCAGGCGCGGGTCGTCGCGCAACAGCTCGATGGGCGAGCCGGCGATGGGCGTGAAGTAAGGCGGCATGGCCGCCCCGGCGTGCTCGGGCAGCGAAACCGGGCCGGCGTAGCTGCGAAAGAAGAGGCGCTTGTTTTTCAGCTCCGCGTCGAAAATGCTGATGCCGATGAGGTCGAAGGGAAAAATGAGGCGCAGTTGGGTGGTGACGATGGTAAACAGCTCGTCTTTGTCGCGCAGCGTGGCAATGGCCTCGTTGAGGTGCAGCAGTAAGGTGTCGTCGGCCTGGGTCATAAATTCCTGAAATAGCAGGAGACGGTAACCGGGTATTTCCTGATATGTTGGGATTTTTTTTACTGACCGGACTGTGTGATAAAAGCCCTTTATTGGCTATTGGCCTGTAAAACAAAGGAATGGCCGACGTTACGGGTGCGGGCATTTGCCCGCTTTATCGTGGCACAGCTTTCGGTAAGGGCGGCCGTACATTCTTCTGACTTAGTTATGCTTTCACGATTTTCTGCCTTTGGCCTGCTCGGCGCGGTGATGGCCTGCCTGGCCCAGCCCGTGCGGGCGCAGGCACCGGGCGGGGCGGCCGGCGGTGGCATTATTGCCGACTCGCTGACGCTCGACGGCACGCTCCGTTCGGTGCTCGAAGCCAACCCGACCCTCACCAACCTCAGCGAGCTGGCCAACGCCGCCACCGGCCGCCTGGCCCAGACGCGCACCGGCCTGCTGCCCCAAATCACGGGCACGGCCACCTATACCTACCTCAACCCGGTGGCGCAGGTGAACTTCCCGAGCGGGCCGAACGGCGAAACGTCGCCGCTGAAATTCGTGCCCAACAACAACTACGACGCCCGCATCACGGCGCAGTACCTGCTGCTCGACTTCGGGCGCAACGCCGCCACCGTGCGTCTGGCCGAAAGCCAGGTGACGACGGCCCAGGACAACGTGGCCGTGAGCCGCCGCGACCTGGCTTTTAGTGCGGTGCAGGTGTATTACAACATCCTGTTCATGCGCGAGAGCCTGCGGGTGCAAGACCAGCAGATTGCCAGCCTCCGCGCCCACCGCAACGAAATGCAGAAGCGGGCCGAGGCCGGCGTGAGCACCCGCTTCGACGTGACGACGACCGACGTGCGCATCACGCAGGCCCAAAACGTCAAAATAGACCTGCAAAACCAGCTCGACAACCAGCAGGTACAGCTGGCCCGCCTGCTGCACAAACCCGCTACGGCCGACGTGCCCGTGCGTGGCCGCCTCAGCTACCAGCCCCAACCCGTGGACCTGGCCGCCGCCCTGGCCCTGGCCGCCGCCAACCGCCCCGAAGTGAAACTGGCCCGCGACGCCGAAGCCACCGCCGACCTGCAAGCCCGCCTCATCGAGCGCAGCAACCTGCCCAACCTGGGCATCGGGGCGCAGGTGGGGGCCAAAAACGGCTACCAGCCCAACATCGACCAAATCCGGCCCAACGTGGTGGGCGTGGTGCAACTGTCGGTGCCGATTTACGACGGCAACAAGAACAAAAACCAGCGCGTGGAAGCCGCCGCCAACATCCGCGCCGCCCAGGCCCGTACCCAGGACGCGCAGGAGCAAATCCGGGCCGATGTGCGGCAGGCGGCCAACAACCTGGGCAGCAGCCAGCTTCGTTACGACAACGCCACCCAGCAAGTGGCCCAGGCCACCGAGGCCCTCGCCAAAGCCCAGGCCCGCTACCGCTACGGCGTGGGCGCCAACCTCGACGTGCTCGACGCTGAAACTCAGCTTGCCCAAGCGCGGCTGGCCAAGGCGCAGGCTACTTACAGCTACACGTTGGGGCAGTACCAGCTGAAACGCGCCACGGGGGAGGTGGTATGGAAGTAACGCGGGTTTTCAACCCGCGCGTTGGGGCAGAAAGCCCTTGTATTGTTGTTGCTACGTTACGAACGCGCGGGTTGAAAACCCGCGTTACCGCATGACCATCCTTTGCCCCGTTGATTTCTCGGCCCACTCCGCTGCCCTCGTGGCGCTGGCGGCGGGGCTGGCGGCGGGCGAGGGTGCCGAGTTGCGGTTGCTGCACGTATGCGAGCCGCCCGAAACCGGGGCGGCGGCTGTCGCGCCGGCCGACTGCGCCGCCCACCTGGCCCGGCTGCAAGCGGCGGCGGGCGCGGCGGGTGCCGCGCACGTAACCACCGGTGTGCTGCGCGGCGAGGCCGCCGCCACCATCGTGGCCGAAGCCCGCCACCGCCGCGCCGACCTGATTGTGATTGGCGCCCACGGCCAAACGGGCCTCTCGCGCTTTCTGATGGGCAACACCGCCGAAGCCGTGCTGCGCACCGCCCCTTGCCCCACCCTGCTCGTGCGCGAACCCCTGCGGTAACGCGGGTTTTCAACCCGCGCGTTGGGGCGGATTGGCTTGCTTGAATGCTGCTTTTTACTGATTCGCGGGTTGAAAACCGGCGCTACTTTTTTCACTACCTCGCGGGTTGAAAACCCGCGTTACCTCCATGACCCCGACCGAAGAACCAACCGCCGCCCCCAAGAAGCGCAACCCGCTCATGTTCCTCCTCCTCGCCGTGGTGCTGCTCGGCGGCGGCTACTACGGCTACACGCGCTACCAATTCGCCCAGGCCCACGAAAGCACCGACGATGCCCAGGTAGAAGGCGACGTGTACCCGCTGCTGCCCCGCGTGAGCGCCCCAGTAATGGACGTGAGGGTGGCCGAAAACCAGCCCGTGAAAAAGGGCGATGTCCTCGTCACCCTCGACCCGGCCGACTTTCAGCAGCGCGTACACGCCGCCGAGGCCGCCCTGGCCCAGGCCCGCGCCCAGGTGGCGGCGGCCCGCGCCCAAACCAGCGCCCTGCAAGCCACCATCGGCAGCGCCCAGAGCAACATCGGCGTGAGCGACGCGGCCCGCGAGCGCCTTCAGAAGGACCTGAAACGCGCCGAGCAGCTCCGCAAGGAGGACATCATCCCCCAGAGCGAGTACGATGCCACCGTGGCCAACCTGCGCGGCAGCAGCGCCCAGCGCAGCACCGCCGAGAAGCAGGTGGCCGTGGCCCGCGGCCAGGTGAGCGCCGCCCGCCAGCAAATTGCCGTGGCCGAAGCCGTGGTGAAGCAGCGCCAGGCCGACCTCGACAACGCCCGCCTCCAACTGAGCTACACCACCCTCACGGCCCCGGCCGACGGCATCATCAGCAAGAAAAACGTGCAGCCCGGCCAGGTCGTCGGCCCCGGCCAGCAGCTGCTCGGCATTGTGGGCAGCGCCCGCACCTG
>JANYFQ010000106.1 GCA_025362615.1 Hymenobacter sp.
ACCCAGGACCAGGGCGGGCTGACGTTTGCGCGGGCGTTTACCATCACCATTACGAATGTGAACGAAGCGCCCGTCATCGCCAACCAGACCCGCAGCGTGGCCGAAAACAGCGCCAACGGCACGGCCGTGGGCGCGGTGGTCGCGGCCTCGGACGTGGACGCGGGCACCACCCTGACCTATGCCATCACGGCGGGCAACGGGGCGGGCAAGTTCGCCCTCAACGCCAGCACCGGCCAACTGACTGTGGCCGGGGCCCTCGACTTTGAAACGGTGAACAGCTACGCCCTGACCGTGCAGGTGAGCGACGGCACCCTGACGGCCAGCAACACCGTGACGGTGAGCGTGACCGACGTGGTGGACGCGCCGACCCTCCTCAGCCTCTCGCCCACGAGCGGCCCGGTGGGCACCCCTGTGACCATCACCGGCACCGGCTTCGGCCAGAGCGGGATGATGGGCGGGGACGCGGTGTTTTTCGGCACCGTCCGCGCCAGCGTGACGGGCGGCAGCAGCACCAGCATCACCGTGACCGTGCCGGCCGGTGCCCCCACCGGCAACGTGACCGTGGTGACGGCCGGCAACACCAGCAACGGCCTGGCCTTTGCGGTGACGCAGAACGCCACGGCTGCCCCGGTGCTCACAGCCCCGGCCAACGGCAGCCGCACCAACGACAACACGCCCGCCTACACCGGCACGGCCCCGGCCGGCAGCACCGTGGAGGTGTTCGTGAACGGCACCAGCATCGGCACCGCCACGGCCACCGGCGGCGCATTCAGCCTGACCCAACCCACGGCCCTGGCCGACGGCCCCCACACCGTGCGGGCCACGGCCCAGAGCGCCGGGGCCACGGTGAGCCCCAGCAGCAGCACCAATACGTTTACCGTGGACGCCACGGCCCCCACCGTGGTGATGACGCTGCTCTCGCCCAACCCAGCTAACAACAACGACTTCGGCTTCACGGCGGTCTTCTCCGAACCCGTAACCGGCTTTAACCCCTTCAATGACCCCGGCGACGTCGTGGTGAGCAACGGGTCGGTCATCACCTTTAGCGGCTCGGGCACCAGCTACACCTTCACCGTGCGCCTGCCCTTCCCCGGCCCGGCCACGGCCACGGTGAGCATCCCGGCCAACGGCGGCCAGGACGCGGCCGGCAACGGCAACGCCGCCGCCGCGCCCGTCACCCTCATCTTCGCCACCACCGTGGCCTGGAACGGCAGCGTGAGCAACGACTGGAGCGTGGATGCCAACTGGACGCCCGCCCTCTCGCCCACCACGGCCGCCAACCAGAACAACAGCACGTTGGAAGCCACCATCGGCGCGGCCACTCGCCCCCCCCTGGTGACGGGCACCCAAAAAGGCTACGGGGTGCAGGTGCAAGCCGGCGGCAACCTGCAGCTGGCCACCGGGGCCAACCTCGACCTGACGCAGAACTTAACCCTGGCCAGCGGCGGCACCCTGACCCAGGCCGCCGGCAGCGAAGTGTACATCGGCCGCGACCTGACCAACAACGGCGGCACCTTCGCCCTCGACGGGGCCAGCGAAATTGCCTTCGGCGGGACCGCCCCGCACGAAATCAACGGCACGGCCGGCGTCACGTTTCAGACCCTGACGCTGGGCGAGCGGTTCCAGGACGACGAGCTGACCTGCCGCGTGCCGGTGCGCGTGCGCCGCAAGCTGGAGGTGTTCAACCGCAGCACCTTCAACGCCAACGGCCAGCTCACGCTGCTGAGCGACGCCAGCGGCACCGCTTTGGTCGTGAACACCGGCACGGGTGTGGTGACGGGCACGGCCACCGTGCAGCGCTACCTGACCACGACGAACACGGGCCTGGGCTACCACCACTACGCCAGCCCGGTGCGCGGCAACGCGCTGAGTGATTTGGCCACGGCCAGCTTCGCGCCCGTCTTCAACCCGGCCTACAACAGCAGCGCCACGGTGCTGCCGGCGGCGGGCTTCCCCACGGTGTTCGGCTACGACCAGGCCCGCCTCGCCACCGCCACCAGCCCCTACACGGGCTTCGACAAGGGCTTCTTCTCGCCCACGGCCGCCACGGCCTTTGCGCCCGGCGTGGGCTACGCCGTGAACCTGCGCGGCACGGAACTGGTGGACTTCACCGGCACCCTGAACAC
>JANYFQ010000177.1 GCA_025362615.1 Hymenobacter sp.
CAGGCGCGTTCGAGGTCGGCCAGCCCTTCGAGGCCGCGCAGCACCGGGCTTACCAGCTCGAAAGCGTTAGTGCCCTCTATGCTGCCGTCCGATACGATTTTCCAGTGCGGGCGGGTGCTGTGGTTGTAGGTTTCGTCCTCGGCCTCCAGGCCCTGCGCCCGCAGCTCGGCCAGCAGGGTGGCGCGGGGCACGTTGTAGGCTTCCATCTCCACCCCGAAGCTGCGGGTGAAGGCCCCGGCGGCGAAGGGGGCCAGGGCGGCCACTACGGCGGCGGGCGTGGGCGTTACGAGGGCGCGTTGGGCGGGGGTGGCCGGGGCGGCGGCCCAGGCGGCGTACACGTTTTGGGCGAAGCCGTAGCCGACGTTCAGCAGGCGGGCCACTTCGAGGCGGCTGTGGCCCAGGATGAAGAGCTGCTGCATCTTCCAGGTCTTGGTGCGGCCGGTGGTGGCGAGGATTTCGGCGGTGGTCATGCTAGTGAGTTGGTTTACTGCGTTTTGGTGTACAAAGGACGCATCAACCCGGCCCACAAGTCAAGTTAAATAACTCTTTTTCAAGCCCTTTGGCGCAGATTCCACGCACGGTGCCACGGCGCGGCCGGCCAAGTGCAACAACCCGCTACCTTTGTGGCCTCGGCCGCCGGAAGTGAGAAACCAGCGGTTGGGATTGAAATAGAAAAAGCCCCGGCTTGCCGGGGCTTTTTCTATTTGCGGCGACTCAGCGAGTCCACCAGTTCTTCGAGTTCAACGATGACCTCGGCCAGCTTCAGCTCGCGGGGGCTGGCGGGCTCGATGCTTGTTTGATAGCGTTCGCACAGCGACCAAAACGCCTCGCGGGTGACGCCGCGCACCGGCACGACGGGCAGGTTGGGTTTCTCCTCCGGTTTTTCTTCTTGTAGGTAAGCCATTGGGCAGCAGGGCAAAGCCGGGAAATCGCTGCTAACACTTCAGGCCGTTCGCCTGAGTATAGGGGTCGTGCGCCCCCTCGTTCCCCG
Source organism: Hymenobacter sp. (assembly GCA_025362615.1). GTDB lineage: Bacteria > Bacteroidota > Bacteroidia > Cytophagales > Hymenobacteraceae > Hymenobacter. The sequence goes on from JANYFQ010000177.1 coordinate 992, forward strand.
GCCAATGCTGGCCAGGGCGAACGGGTGTTCTGAAGTGTTAGCGGCACGAAGGTACTCAAGGCAAGCCCAGGCCCGGCAGCCGGCCGCGCAGCCAGCAGCCGGCTGCCGCGCCCAGGGCGGCCACCAGGCCCCAGACCCAAAGCGGGGCGGCGGCGTTGGTGGCCGTGGTGGTGGCCGTGGCACCGGGGGCGGTGGCGGCGCTGCCCTGGCGCTGGCCGGCCTTGCGGTTGTCGGCCGGGCTGGCGGTGTTGTGGCCGCCGGTTTGGAGGATGAGGTTGCCGCCAATTTTGAACTTGCTGCCCGGCGGCAGGCCCGCCAGCACCAAAGCGCTGTCGGGCACGTCGGCACGGGCGGCCATCGGCACGTGCCAGGGGGCGCGGGCACAGCCGGCCAGGGCCACGAGCAGCCCCGCCAGCAGGAACAGGCCCGCCAGCTTGGCCAGCAGCCACGCCCCGGTGGGCGAACGAAAAAAGCGGGTCAGGGCGGGGTGCATCACGGGTTGCAGTTATTGATTCCAGTTCGCGCCCGCGTAGATTTCGCCCCGGCCCCGGCTCACGCGGTGTACGCCGGCGTTGCGGCCGCTGCCCCAGTTGCCGTCGTCGGTGACGAAGCCGTGCCGCGTGACGGCCCGCACGCTGGCGATGTGGGCGATGCGGCCCCTGGCCGGGTTGTAGAAGCCGACCTTGTAGCCCACGCGCACCTGCTCGACCGCGCCGCGCTGGCCCCGGATGAAAACCGTGCGCGGGCTGGCGGGCAGAAACCAGTTGTAGGAGCCGCCCGCCCCGGCCGGGTACGGCAGGCCGCAATGCACCTGCACGGCGCGTTGCAGAAACCCGCACCACTCGGCCTGGGCCGCGCCGCCGCCGGCCCGGATGAAGGCGGCCACGGCCGGGCCGTCGTTGCGGCCGGTGGCCTCGCGCACGCCCAGCACCCCGTCGAGGTAGGCCAGGGTGCAGGCCACCCGCGCCGGCTCGGCGGGCGCGGGGGCTAGGCGGCCTGGCTGGCCCCCAGCCAGGTGATGGCCCAGCACAATAAGTAGGCCGACCAGATAAACGCGAAAAACTGCATTTTTTGCCATGCGGTGAGGGAATTGAAGGTGTCGGTGAAGTGGATGCGGAGCCAGCGCGGCACAATGGGCAGGTTGAAGCGCAGGCCCAGCCACAAAAAGCCGTGCCCGAAAACGAACACCAGGGCCGTGAGGCGAATCTTGTCGAGCTGGGTGCTGCTCAGGGGCGCGGCATCGGGGAAGTACCACGTCAGCAGTTGCTGGCACGGATACCAGAGCAGCACGAGCACGGCGGCCAAGTGCAGCTCGTTGTGGCGCAGCAGCCAGCCGCGCAGGCGCTGGGGCCAGGACAGCCGGTCGGGGGTGCGAAAGTTAAGAAATGCTCGCATAGTCAGCGTTTGATGAGGTATTCGGTGAAAAGTTCCTTGACCTTGCCGATGTCGG
>JANYFQ010000124.1 GCA_025362615.1 Hymenobacter sp.
CGTAAACGTGACGACGACCGACATCTACGGTGGCATCACCACCCAGCCTGTCACCTTCAGCATCGGGCCGCGCCCGCTGCCGGTGGAGCTGTTGAGCTTCTCGGCCACGGCCGACAAAGCCGACAGCAAGCTGGTGTGGCGCACGGCCTCGGAGCGCAACAACGACCACTTCGACGTGGAGCGCAGCCTGACGGGCCGCGACTTCGTGAAGTTTGCCGCAGTGGCCGGGCAGGGCAATAAGCAAAGCCCGACGGACTACGCCCTGACCGACGCCAACGCCGCCCGCCTGGGCAGCGTGGTGTACTACCGCCTCAAGCAGGTGGACGCCGACGGCACGGCGGCCTACTCGCCGGTGCAAACCGTGCGCTTCGGCAAAGCCGCCGCACCGGCCGTCGCCCTCTACCCCAACCCGGCCGTTGACGCCGCGACGCTGGACTTGAGTGCGTTGCCCACGGGCCGCTACACCGTGCGCCTGACGGATATGACGGGTCGCCTGGTGCGGGTGCTGACGCTCGAGGGCGGGCAGGCCCACGGCCTGGCGGTGCAGGAGCTGGCCTCGGGCAGCTACCTGCTCACGGTGCAGGGCGCGGCGGACAACGCCGGGCTGCGCTTCACCAAGCGCCTGACCAAAGAATAAGCCCGCTTGTGGCTTCCGGCCCCGGCCGGCTAGCAACCCAAAAGGCCCGCTGTGCAGCTGCACGGCGGGCCTTTGCTTTGGCGAAGCTGTTCGGTTTTACTTTGACCGCCCAGCCCGTGCGTATTTTTGTATTTTTGAGGCCCAACGCAACGCTAGCTTATGATTTACCCCATCGTCGCCATCGGCGACCCCGTGCTGAAAACCCGCGCCAAAAACATCGCGGCCGACCTGCCCGCAGCCGACTTGCAGAAGCTGGTGGCCGATATGTTCGAAACCATGTACGAGGCCAACGGCGTGGGGCTGGCGGCCCCGCAAATTGGCAAGGGCGTCCGCCTGTTTGTGATTGACACGGCCCCGATGGTGGAGGCCGACCCCGACGACGAGGATTACGACCCCGCCGCGCCCCTCGAAACCCCCGTGAAGCGCGCCTTCCTCAACCCGCGCATGGTGGCCGAAACCGGCGAAGCCTGGGGCTTCGACGAAGGCTGCCTCAGCATCCCCGGCATCCGCGAAACCGTGCAGCGCTGCCCCAACATTGTGCTGCGCTACGAAGACGAAGCCCGCCAGGTCCACGAAGAAGCGTTTTCGGGCCTCACCGCCCGCGTCATCCAGCACGAGTACGACCACCTGGAGGGCGTCCTCTTCACCGACAAGCTTTCCGCGTTCAAAAAGCAGCTGCTTAAAGGCAAAATCGCCCGCATCACGAAGGGCGACGTGAAGCACGACTACCGGATGAGGTTTCCGCGCTAAGCAGGTAGCGGTGGGGTGGGGCACGAGGTATAAGTAAAAATGTCCATCACGCCGATGGCATAAGTAAATTTATTTAAAACTTACTTGTACCTTGCGGCATGGAATACCAAGCCCGCTACCCGTTGCCGATGTTGCCGCCACCAGTGCCGCTCGATTCGCCGGTTTTGCTGCGGGCAGTGGCGGCGGCCCGCATCGAGCTGGCCGAATTGAAGGGCTACTCAGCGGCAATCCCTAACCCGATGCTACTTCTTTCGCCGACGTTGATTCGGGAGTCGGTGGCCAGCTCGGAGATTGAAAACATCCACACCACCGTTGAATCGGTATTGCAGCAGGCGCTGCTCCCTGACACCGAGCGGCGGAGCGCCGACAAGGAAGTGCTGTGTTACAGCGAAGCCTTGCGCTGGGCCACGGGGCAACTGCCGGAACTGCCGCTGGTGTCGCGGGTGATTGTCGGCATCCAGCAAATTCTGCTCGGTACCAACGAGGCCCGCTACCGGGGTACGCCCAACCAAATTATCAATTCGGCCCCCGGCCAGGCTATTTACACGCCTCCCCCGGCCGACCGGCTACCCGAATTGATAAGCAACTGGGAGCAGTACATCAACACGCCCGATGCCGCCGCCGACCCGCTGCTGCGCTGCGTGGTGGGGCATTACCAGTTCGAGGCCATCCACCCGTTCGGCGACGGCAACGGGCGCACCGGACGCATTTTGATGGTACTCCAACTGGTGCAGGACAGCCTGTTGACGATGCCCGTGCTGTTCATCAGCGGCTACATCAACCGCCACCGGCAGGACTATTACCGGCTGCTGCTGGCCGTGAGCACCCGAGGCGAGTGGGAATCCTTCATTGTGTTTATGCTGAAGGGGTTTGAAGAACAGGCCCACGCCACCAAGCAAACTTTGCTGGCAGTTATGGAGCAGTTAAACGGCTTCCGACAGCAGGTGCGGGCGCTGCCCAAACGGGTGCCGGGCGAAATGGCCGACCACGTATTTGCCTTCCCCGTCACGACCCCCGTGCAAGCCGCCCGCGAACTGGGTATGACCTACAAAACCACCTCGCGCTACCTGAGCGAGCTGACCGCCGCCGGGCTGCTGGAAAATCGTCCGGTTTCGCGGTTTCAGTTCTACTTCAACCGGCCGCTGCTTACACTCCTCAATCAACTGTAAGCTGCCAGTAGTAGCTTGCTGGCGAGATGAAGAATAGCTGTTCAAAACTGCGCCGAGGGCGCCTGTTGGTTGGGGTGCTAACGACCACCTGCCTGCTACTGCTACCCGCCCTTCGCGCCGCCGCTTGGGGCTTTTTCGGCCACCGCCTGCTCAACCGCCTGGCGGTGTACACGCTGCCGCCCGAGCTCATTGGCTTCTACAAGGCCAACATCGACTACCTCACCGTGAATGCCACCCGGCCCGACTCGCGCCGGGTGGTGGTGCCCGACGAGGCCCCCAAGCACTTCCTCGACGTGGACCGCTACGGCCCCGACGCCCTGGCCACCCTGCCCCACAAGTACGCCGACGCCGTGGCCCGCTACGGCGAAGATTCGCTGCTCTGCCACGGCATTGTGCCCTGGAACGTGGCCCTGATGAAGGGCCAGCTCACCGCCGCCTTCCGCGCCCAGGACGCCGACCGCATCCTGCGCCTCTCGGCCGACCTGGGCCATTACGTGGCCGATGCCTGCGTGCCCCTGCACACCACCCGCAACTACAACGGGCAGCTCACCGGGCAGCGCGGCATTCACGGCCTCTGGGAAAGCCGCCTGCCCGAGCTACTCTCTGCCGACTACGACCTCTTTACCGGCCCCGCCCCCCACCTCGACGATGCGCCCGAAGCCATTTGGGCCGCCGTGGCCCGCTCCCACGCCGCCGTCGATTCGGTGTTACTCTTCGAGCGCGAGCTCACCAAAGCCTTCCCCGAAGACCGCAAGTATGGCTACGAGCAGCGCGGCAACGCCACCGTGCGCACCTACTCGCGCGAGTTCAGCCGCGCCTACCACGCCCGCCTCAACGGCCAGGTCGAGCGGCAGCTGCGCTACGCCGCCCGCCTCATCGGGGCCTTTTGGTACACCTGCTGGATTGATGCCGGGCAGCCCGACATGAGCAAGCTGCCCGCCCAGCCCTCGGCCCCCGAGCAGTTGCGCCTGGCCCAGGAAGCCCGGCAAGCCGCCGCTGCTGCACCCGCGGTAAACGTGCCGGGGCACGAGGAGTGACGGAGCAGTGGCCGGACGAAACCCTTCACGCGCTTCGTTCAACCATTGCCTACCGGCCGCCCGTTACCGGTTGCGTCATCTCCCAGCGCAGGGCGTCGATGGTTTCCTGCTTGCGCAGGGCTGCCAGGCGCAGCTCGTTCATGCGGGCCGCGGCTTGCCAGCGGCCAAACCAGTAGCCCAGCAACAGGCCCAAAATAGGGCCAAGTAGCAGCACCACCGTATCTATTTTTGTCAGAGTTGTCATGCGCCAAAGTTACAGCGCGGTGCGGGTACTATTGATGAATTTGGCTCGTTATTTTACGGTGGCAAACGGTTCATTATTAAGTGCTATACCTCCACTTTCAGCGTGGCTGGGCGGGCGGTGATTTCGAACAGCTCGCCGTGGGGCACGATGGTGATTTGGCCGTATTCCTGCAGCAGCATCTTGTAGGCCGCCGCCACCGGGCGGGGCTTGCGGTCGAGGTCGTAGAGGCCGCAGGGGTTCACGGTGCCCACCTTGCGCTCCAGGCCCTTGTCCCAGTCAATCTGGTCGATGAGCGAGTACCAGGTGAAGCCCAGCACGGGCACGCCGTCCTTCCGCATTCGCAGGATGTTCACCCACTGCTTCCAGAGCCAGGTGGGGCCATCGGCGGCTTCCAGGATGTTGGTTTCGGTGTGCATCACCGGCTTTTGGTAGCGGCGGTAGTAGTCGTGGGTGATGTTGTACCAGCCCAGCACGTCCATGCTGGTCATGATGGAGTTGTCGGGCAGCATAATTTTCTCGTTGCGGCCGTAGTAGTCGTTGCCCATCACCTGGTAGCCGGGCGGCTCGCCCACCATAAACCAGTCGTACTCGGTGCGGGTGAGGCCGTTGTCGTAGAGGTAGTTGAGCACCTCGCCGCTGGGGTGGTGGGCGTACAGCAGGTCGAGGGCCAAAAAGCGCAGCTGGTTGCCCAGCTGCACGGCGGGCGTGTGCTCGGCGTGCAGCTCGTGGGTAAACTCCGCCGACTCGCTCTGCACAATAATGCAGTCGGGCCGCTGCCGGGCAATTTGCTGGGTGCCCATGATGCTGGCCGCCACCAAGTGCTTAATGGCCGTCACGAAGCCTTTGTCGGTCCTTAGCTGCTCGTTCCAGATGCCGTCCTTGGCCGAGAGCTTGGCCGTGACGTAAATTTCGTTGATGGGCGTGTAGAAGCGCACCCAGGGGTAGCGTTGGGCCACGGCCCCGCAGTAATCGGCAAAATGCACCGGCAACTCAGGGTTCTGAAAGTTGCCCAGCCAGTCGGGCACCCCAAAGTGCAGCAAATCCAGGATTGGCTCGATGCCGAGGTGCTGCATCTCGGCCATGGCCAGGTCGGCAAATTCCCAGTCGTACTTGCCCGGCCCGAGGTGGGTTTTGTAGTACGGCAAGCCGTAGCGCAACACCTTCAGGCCCATTTCCTTCACCAGGGCCAAATCTTCCTTGTAACGATTGTAGTGGTCGCACTCGGTCAGCAGGTCGCGGCGGGTTTTGCCGTGGTCGATGGTGGGGTAGCTGCACTCGATGCCGGTGGCAAACATGAAGTTATTGGGCAGGCCCGTGGGCAAGCCGTTGCCATTGCTGCCGGTGGCCCCGCCGTACTGGTCGCCCTCGTAGTTGCCGTCGCCGAAATGAGCTTTGATGTTGGTGAGGAAGGATTTCATTTTTTAAGCTTTAGCCGGCAGCTAGTAGCTGTTAGCTTTTGTGTTGGGTAAATGCTTGCTGAACCACGCTAACAGCTAATGCCAGCTGACAGCTTATTTAAGGCTCGCCAAAAACCTATCCGCCGTGCGCAGGCTCAGCGCCATAATGGTAAGAGCCGGGTTTACGCTCAACGCACTCGGAAAGGTCGAATTATCCGAAATGTAAAGGTTGGGTACGTCGAAGGCGCGGCCATCGGCGTTCACCACGGCATCGTCGCCGCTCAGGCCCATGCGGGCCGTGCCGATGACGTGGGCGTAGCGGCCGAAGGCCCAGATGTCGGTGGCCCCGGCGGTGGCCCAGAGGTCGCGCATCAGGGCTTCGGCGTGGGCGTTCATGCGCCGCTCGTTTTCCTGGGCCGTGAAGTGGATGCGCGGCTTGGGCAGGTCGCGGCCGTCCTTCTCGTCGGCCAGCTCCAGGAAGTTGTCGGCGTGCGGCAGGCAGTCGCCCAGGATGTTGATACCGGCGATGTGGTTGTAGTTCTGCATGTAGTCGCGCAGTGGCTGGCCCCAAAGCTTGCGGCCCCGCGCCACCTGCCCGGCAAACGTGACGGGCATCACGCCGATGCTTTGCAGCAAGTAGCCGCCGGCAAAATCGGCGTTGGCGGGCCGGTGGGTATCCTGCGAAATCAGCCCGCCCGGAATGCCCTTGTAGGGCCGCACGGCTTCGGCAAACGTGCCCCACACCTGCACCCCAGGGTGGGCCATGAGGTTACGGCCCACCTGCCCACTGTTCAATGCCAGCTCGTTGAGCAGCAGCAGGCGCGGTGTTTCCACCGCCCCGGCGCACAGAAACAGGTGGCGGCAGCGCTGCCGCTGCTCGGTGCCGTTTTGGGTGTATACCACGGCCGTGACGCGGCCCCGCTCGTCGCGCTCAATCTCGGTCACGAAGGCGTTGGGGCGGATGTCGGCCCCGTGCTGCACCGCCAACGGAATGAACGTAACGTCCATGCTGGCCTTGGCCCCGGTAGAGCAGCCTGCCTGGCAGAAGCCGCGGTTGGTGCAGGCCTCGCGCCAGCCCACGCCCTCCTGGTGGTAGCGGGCCGACAGCGCCGCATTGGCCGCCGGCGAAGTGGCGATGCCCAGCTTCGCGGCCCCGCGCATCATCAGCTGGGCCGCGCCGTTGAGGGGCAGCGGGGCCAGCGGGTAGCCGCGGCGGCGGGCCGGCCCCCAGGGGTAAGGCGTGGGGCCGGAGATGCCCAGAAAAGCCTCCAGCTCTTCAAAGTACGGCTCCAACTCCTCGTAGCCGAACGGCCAGTCTTCGCCCTGCCCGAAGTCGCGCTTAATGTGCAAATCGGCGGGTAGCGGGCGGGGCGTGTAGGCGGTGTAGTGCAGCGTCGAGCCGCCCACGCCGGTGCCCGAGTTGTTGCGGCCCATGGCCAGCGGGTCAGCCCCGGCGGCGAGGCGCTCGTCGTTCCAGAACAGGAAATCTTGGGCTTGCTCGTCGGTCGCGAAGTCGGTTTTGGGGTCGTGCCAGGGGCCAGCTTCCAGGGCCACCACCTTCAGCCCGGCCTGGGCCAGGCGGGCCAGCAGCGGCGCGCCGCCCGCACCCAAGCCCACTACTATGCAATCAACTTCATCGGCTTCAACGGGCAAAGGCTGAGGCTTTTCCTGCGGAATATTGAGCAGCGTTGGCGTCGCTGTTTCGGTAAGCAGCTCGCGTAACAGCGGGTCCTGGATTTCGGGTTGGGGCGGCTGGATGACGCCCTCCTCAATGGTTTCGGTATCGGGCATGGGGGCCGGTGCCTAAGGCAGGTTTAAGAGTGGGAGGGAAGCGTTGGCAGCGCAGGTTCGCGGGGCTCGCGCTCGTTGAGGCCGATTTTTGTCCAGCCCGGCAAATCGGCGAAGCCCGCGTAGCCAATTTCCTGCTGCGCCAGCGGGTGGGCGTAGTACGTGGTCGTTAGCTCAGCGAGCAGCTCCTCAAAAAAGCGGGTGGCGTTGAGGGTTTCCCAGGCGGGGCCGGGCGGGTTACCAGCGGCTAACTGTTGCATCACAGCATCTTGCTGCTTGGCAGCGAGCGCCAAAAAATCGGCCTGAAACATAGCTTGGGCAGTTTCCTGGATACCACCCAAGCCTAGGCGATACGCCTCGCGGTCGGGCGGCAGGGCGTCGTAGCGCCAGCCGTCGGCGCGGCCCGCCGCCAGGCGCTGGTCGATGGCCGGCGCCAGCGGAATGGGTGCGGTGGGCCGGTCGGGCTGCGGCAGCAGGCGGGCCGCCACGGCTTCGAGCAAGGCGTAGGCTTCGGGGGCCAGCAGTTGCGGAACGTAGGCCGCCGGGGCTGCCAGCCGGGCCAACAGTGCCGCGCGGGTAGCGTCCGAGACGTGGGCCGAAGCCAACAAGGGTTCGACGGAAAAGGTGGATTCGGACACGGCGAAAAGTAAAAAAACGAACAAATTGCCATACGTAATTCAGGCAAAGAGTTACGGCCTAGCATGCTCGGGCTTGCGTGGGCAATAGAGCAGAACGGTGACGCAGATGACAAAATCTATTGACAGTGAGCGCCGTAATGAGTAAAGTTTTGCACTTCCTAACTCGCATTCCAATGAAAAACCTGCCTCTTCTACTCGTTGCCGTCGCTGCTTTCTCGGTGGCCGCCTGCACCACGCCCGACAGCACAACCGGCGCCGCCACCACCGACGGCAGCATGGTCGACGGAAAAATGGCCGACGGAGACGCCATGCCCAACAACGCTGACGGAAAAATGGCCTCAGATGGCACCGCCGCCACCGATAACCAAACGCCCGCAATTGTCGGCAAAGCCGACCCCGCCGGCCCCACCGGCCCCCACGCCACCGATGCCGAATTCATGATGACCGCCGCGCACAGCGACCAAAACGAGATTCAGCAAAGCAAGATGGCCCTCGCCAAAGGCGTAACCGGCATGGCCAAAGAAATGGCCGACAAAATGATAGCCGACCACACCAAATCCACGGCCGACCTCAAAGTTATTGCCGCCAAAAAAGGCGTGAAGCTACCCGCCGACATGGATGCCGAGCACAAGGCAATGGTGCCCGCCATGCAAAAAATGACCGGCAAAGAATTCGAGATGAAGTATTTGGCCCAAATGCAGGCCGACCACCATAAAACGGCCAACACGATGGCGGCCCACGAAAAAATGACCCAAGACGCCGACCTGAAAGCATTCATCGGCAAAACCCTGCCGGTGGTGGAGCAACACCTGCAAATGGCTAACAAGGGTGCTGACATGAAGATGTAACCGCAGATTATAACGGATTTAACGGATACGGGCCTGCGGGCCATGGTTGGCCGTTCGTTTAAAAAGCAGTGCCCCGAAATCGTTGCGATTTCGGGGCATTGCTTTTTTGGGCTTGGGCTTGCAGGGCCACTACGTTTGCTCCTGCTTTATGATGTCCAGGAGGTCGTTTTTGAGGATGTTGGCTTCTTCCGACAAAATTCGGCAGCAAGGTAATTGACGCGCTCATGCAACGCGGACCCGTTGAACGCGGGAACTGGCCTTTTTAGCGTCTTCGTCCGCCAACTCCTGCCGTAGTTCCGCTAAAACTTCCCGAGCTGGCCGCCCTGTTATCTTCCCTGCCCGCAACAGCTTCACCTGCTCGATGCTGGTATGCATGGCTTCCAGTGAGATGCGAATGGTGTTGCCAATGTCATTATCTTCTTCGTCAAGGGCTTGGCTGATTTTGACGGGCTCATCTGCGGCTACGATAAGTTTGCGAAACTGCTGCCGGATGCGCGGCGGCAGCACTTGGTACTGGGCGAAAAGAACCTGGGCGGTCGTCATAACAAAGACTGCTTTAAGTAGTCAGCCAAAAGTAATGCGGTAGTCCTGTGTGCCAATGGCGCGCAGCAAGTCGGTGACGTGCTGGAGCAAGGTTTGGGGCGTTTGATAGGCCTCGGGCGTGAGCCAATAGTGTTTGCAAAAGCGCCAGAGGATTTCGATGCGGTTGAGTTCAGGGGAATACGGCGGCAAAAACAGCAGCGTTAAGCCCGCGGCCGCCCACGCCGACACTTGGGCTTTCCCCAGGTGGGCTTTGTGAATCGAGGCATTGTCGAGCACCAGCACGGTGGGCTGGGTCAGCTGGGCCACGAACTCGGCCACGGCCAGCACGAACAGCTCGGCGGTGAAGGCCGTGGCCGAAAGGATGGCCGTAAAGGCCTGGTGACCGGTCGTCTGCGGGTCGGCAGGTCGCCAAAATCCCAGCACCGAATAGCCCCCGCCGACCCCGCGTTCGGCCGGCAGGCACACGCAGGGCTGGCCGCGCACTTGCCAGGCGTAGGGCACCGGGGCCTGGCGCGAGAAGCGCACCTCGTCGACGCAGTAGACGGCCAGTTGGCCGGCCTGCTCGGCCCGGTGCAGGCCGGCCAAGTGCTGCCGGCAGGCGGCAAAGGCCGCCGGGTCGCGCTGGCGCTTGAGCGAGCGACGGGTGCGTTTCCAGCCGTAGCCGGCCCGGCGCAAGGCCCTTTTGAGCGTGCGCGGGCTCACGCGCAGGCCGCTGTCCTGCCAAAGGCGGGGCACGAGCCGGCGCACCTGCTGGCAAGCGGCGCCGACCCAGGCCACTACTTTTTTTGGGTGGCCGGGTCGATTTTGCGGGGGCGGCCCGCCCGCTGCCCTTCGGCCAGGGCGGCCACGCCGCCTTGGCCGAAGCGCGTGAGCCAGGCGCGCACCGTATCGCGGCCCACGGCGTAGGCGGCGGCTAGCTGGTCCAGACTCAGGCCGCGGCTGTGGCTGAGCACGGCCTGGGCCCGCTTGCGCTCCCGGGCATGCGCCCCCGTCGCGGCGGCCTGTTCCAGCGCTGGTTCCGCGCCAGCGGGCAGGAAAATAGGAGCGAGTTTCATGCCCCAAGATACTACTCGATTACTTTTGGCCGACTACTTAGTAAGCTGATTTATGTGGCAAACGCAAGTCTAATGAAGACCAAACAATGCCAAAAAAAGAGAGCGGACACCCGTTCAAGGGTGGCCGCTCATTTCTTTCACCCGGGTCCAAGGAGCTTATCTTTGCAGACTGTCCAGCTGGGTTAGCCGAGTATTACACTGCAAAGTAACGCAAAAAAAGCCGGTGTTGTTTCCGTCCGCCGAAAAACTTTTATCTGCTGCCCGGTTGGCACCCTACAAACGTGCCGCATTGGGCAACGAGCAGGCTTACTTAGGCTTGTACCTGGACAATCTGCGTTTGGCCCGAAGTTTTTACCCTTCCTTGGCACTGCTTGAAGTTGCGTTTCGTAACAGCTTGCACGATGTGCTGACGGTGAGCCTGAACTCGGAAAATTGGATTTTGACTGAGCAAACGGGCTTTATGATGGCCGACAGCCTGACCTATTTCGACCGACACAAAGGTCAAATGGTTACCAATCAAAAGGCGCTGAACATGGTGAAGGAGGCCGTGCGGGAGTACAGGCAGCAGCGGAATTACGCCCCCGCATCGGGGGCGGCAATCATCGCAGAGCTGCCCTTTGGGTTCTGGACGTCCTTGTTCAGCAAAGCGTACTTTTTGCTGCTCGACAAAAATCCGTTGCGGGCCTTTCCGCACCGGCCGCGTGGTACGACCTGGGAAGCTATTAATCAACAGCTTATTGCAGTCCGGAGGTTTCGCAACCGGGTGTATCACTACGAACCGTTGTGCTTTCAGCAGTCACCGGCCGCAGTCTTGTGCTTCAGTCAGCTTATCCAAATGCACCGCAGCATCGTGGAATTGTTGGGTTGGATAAGCCCGGAATTGCCAGCCTGGGCAGCGGAAACAGATTTGGTGCCCGAAACCTTGAAAAAGCTCCAAAAAAAGTACCCACTGGCTGTTTGAAACCAGCACATCAGGCGTATTTACTGGTCTTCAACTCCTCGGCCAGAAACCGGCTGGTGTGACCTTTGCCCGATTTGGCTACCTGCTCCGGGGTGCCCTGGGCCACGATGGTGCCGCCGCCCGCGCCGCCTTCGGGGCCGATGTCAATCACGTGGTCGGCCACTTTTATCAGGTCGAGGTTGTGCTCGATGATGAGGACGGTGTTGCCTTTGTCGGCGAGCTTGTGCAGTACGGCGGCCAGGTGGCTGATGTCCTCGAAGTGCAGGCCGGTGGTGGGCTCGTCGAGGATGTAGAAGGTCTTGCCGGTGTCTTTTTTGCTGAGCTCGGTGGCCAGCTTTACGCGCTGGGCTTCGCCGCCGCTCAGGGTGGTGGCCTGCTGGCCCAGGGTGAGGTAGCCCAGGCCCACGTCGTTGAGGGTCTTTATTTTGCGCAGAATACGGGGTTGAAACTCGAAGAAATCCACGGCCTTTTCCACCGTCATGTCGAGCACGTCGGTGATGGACTTGCCCTTGAAGCGCACCTCCAGGGTTTCGCGGTTGTAGCGGCGGCCCTTGCAGGTTTCGCAGGGCACGTGCACGTCGGGCAGGAAGTTCATCTCGATGGTGCGGATGCCCGCGCCCTCGCAGGTTTCGCAGCGCCCGCCCTTCACGTTGAACGAGAAACGGCCCGGCCCGTAGCCCCGGATTTTGGCCTCGGCCATCTCCCCGAACAGGCTCCTGATTTCGGTGAAAACGCCGGTGTACGTGGCAGGGTTCGAGCGCGGCGTGCGCCCGATGGGCGACTGGTCCACCTCAATCACCTTATCAATCAATTCCAACCCGGCGATGCTATCGTAGGCCAGCGGCTCCTTTTTGGCGTTAAAAAAATGCTGGTTCAGAATGGGATACAGCGTGTCATGGACGAGCGTCGATTTGCCCGAGCCGCTCACGCCGGTCATGGCCGTGAGCTTGCCGATGGGCACCTTCAGGGTCACGTTTTTGAGGTTGTTGCCGGTGGCACCCTTCAGTACCAAGTCCTTGCCCTCGCCGGCCCGTTTCTTCTTGCGGAGCAGAATGTGCCGCTGCCCGCTCAGGTATTGCGACGTGAGCGAGCCGGAGGTCAGAATTTCCTGCGGCGTGCCCGAGGCCACGATGTGTCCGCCGTGGATGCCCGCGCCCGGCCCGATGTCGAGTACGTGGTCGGCATGGAGTATCATGTCCTTATCGTGCTCCACTACGATGACTGAGTTGCCAATGTCGCGTAAGTGCTGCAAGGCTTTGATTAGGCGCTCGTTGTCGCGTTGGTGCAGGCCGATGCTCGGCTCGTCCATGATGTAGAGCACACCCACGAGCTGGGTGCCGATTTGCGTGGCCAGGCGGATGCGCTGGCTCTCGCCGCCGCTCAGGGTGCGCACCGGGCGGTGCAGGTTCAGGTAGTCGAGGCCCACTTCGAGCAGGAAGCCGATGCGCTTGCGGATTTCCTTGAGCAGCTCGCGGGCGATGGTGTTCTGGCGCTCGCTCAGGCGCTCTTCCAGGCCCTCGAACCAAGTGGCTAGGTCGTTGAGGTCCATCACGGCCAGCTCGCCGATGTTACGGCCGTCGAGCTTGAAGTGCAGGCTTTCCCTTTTGAGGCGCAGGCCCTGGCACTCGGGGCAGGGGCGGGCCTGGGCATACAGCGCAATCCACTCCCGAATGTTGTCCGATTCCGAGTCCATCTGCTTGCGCAGGAAGGGCATAATGCCCTCAAACGCCTCATCATAAACGCTTTTGGCATCGTCGGCTTCGTCCTCCGTGATGCCGTGGAGCAGGGCGTGGAGCAGCGGCGCGGGCAGCTTGTCGAGCGGCGTGTTGAAGGTGACTTTGTAAGCCTTGAGCAGGTAGCCGATTTGCTGAAAAATCCAGGTGTCGCGGTGTTCGCCGAGGGGCGCGATGCCGCCGCGTCCGATGCTCAGTTTGCGGTCGGGCAGCACGGCTTCTTCGGCTATTTCCTGCACCTCGCCCAGGCCATTGCAGGTGGGGCAAGCGCCGTAGGGCGAGTTGAAGCTGAACGTGTTGGGGGCCGGGTCGTCGTAGGCGATGCCGGTTTCGGCATCCATTAAAAAGCGCGAAAAAAACTGGGGCTTGGGGGCGGTTTTCTTGGCCGTGGGCTTGGCGTCGGGGTCGAGCACGAGCATGGTGCCCTTGCCGTGGGTGAGGGCGTTTTGCACCGACCCCGAGAGCCGGAACCGGTCCTCTTCCTTCACCACGAGCCGGTCAATCACGATTTCGATGTCGTGAATTTTGTAGCGGTCCACCTGCATTTTGGGCACGATGTCGAGCAGTTCCCCATCGACCCGCACCTTGGCAAAACCGAGCTTGGCAATCTTCTGGAAATCTTCGCGGTAGTGGCCCTTGCGGCCCTTCACGACGGGAGCCAGCACCACGAGCTTGCGCCCGGCGTAGTGTTTCAGGATGTAGTTGATAATCTGCTCGTCGGACTGCCGAATCATCTTCGCGCCGGTGGCGTAGCTGAAGGCTTCGGCGGTGCGGGCGTAGAGCAGGCGCAAAAAATCATAAATCTCCGTAATGGTGCCGACCGTGGAGCGCGGGTTGCGCGAGGTGGTTTTCTGCTCAATGCTGATGACCGGCGAAAGGCCCTCGATTTTGTCCACGTCGGGCCGCTCCAGCCCGCCCATAAACGAGCGGGCGTAGGCCGAAAATGTTTCCATGTAGCGCCGCTGCCCCTCGGCGTAAATCGTGTCAAACGCCAGGCTCGATTTGCCCGACCCGGAGATGCCCGTGAACACCACGAGCTTGTTGCGCGGGATGCTGACGCTGACGTTTTTCAGGTTGTGTTCCCGCGCCCCGTACACTTCAATGAAGGGCGCATCCAGAAGCAGCGAAGGGTTGGTTTGGGTGGGTAATATATTGGTTGATATAGCGGTAGCAACAACAGGGGCGGCGGTTTTAAGCGCAGCAGCAGCGGATTTTTTGGCCATTCGGAAGCGGGGCGGAGTAAGGTGCAAAGGTACGGGCGGGGCATTTCGCTCACGGGTTTCGCACGGGGTTGGAAGAGTGAAAAGGAGTTTTGGGCGGAGTTGTTTCGGCTCCTTTGAAGGAGAGGCACACATGGGGACGATTAGCGGGCAGGCGGCTGAAAAAAGCCGCCCGCCCGCGTCGCTTGGCTGGATGGGTTGGTGCTAAGTGCCTTATATGCAGCTATAAACCGAATGCAGCCATAACCCAAAAGTTGCCGCCTTACGTAAGGCGAAGCGTGAGATAGTTTCAAGTGCCAACCCACTTGGCACTTGGGGTTATTGAGAAATTTCTTCTGATTTTTGTGGCTTTCCCACGATGGAAAACAACCAAGTAAAGCACCCGGCGGCATTAAGCACCGAAAGCCTCGGCCCCACCTGCGTTATCATTCCGCATCCCGACGATGAGGCCCTGGGCTGCGGCGGTTTGCTGGCGCTGCTGCGGCTGGCCGGTCAGTCGGTTTCGGCGGTGCTTGTAAGCGACGGCAGTGCTTCGCATCCCAACTCAAAAGTCTTTTCGCCCGAGGCCCGACGGGCCGTGCGCGAGGGTGAGTTGCGCCACGCCCTCAGTGTTTTAGGCATCGACGACGAGCCCCTGCTGTTGCGTCTGCCCGATGGGGCCGTGCCCGCCGCGCCCGGCCAACCGGGCTTCGTGGAAGCGGCGGCCCGCCTCCACGAAGCCCTGCGCCAGCAGGAGCCTCAAACCCTGCTGCTGCCCTGGCGCCGCGACCCGCACCCCGACCACCGCGCCAGCTACGCCCTGGCCCAGGCAGCCTGCGCGGGCCTGCCGCACCCGCCCCGGCAGCTCGAATACCTGGTGTGGGCCTGGGAACGCGCTGCCCCGGCCGACCTGCCCCAACCCGCCGATAAGGTGCAGGAGCTGCGCCTCGACATCGCCGCCGTGCTGCCCCAGAAGCTCCGCGCCCTGGCCGCGCACCGCTCGCAAATTGCCCCCGGCGTATTCACCGACGATGCCGAAGGGTTTTTGCTGCCCGCCGGGATGCTCGTCCGCTTTGAGCGACCCTATGAAATCTATTACGCCCCTGCCGACCGTGAATAAGGACCAGCCCAACACCTTGCCCCCCGACTACTTTCGGGCCGTTTACCAAGCCAACGACGACCCCTGGAACTTCGCGGCCAGCCCCTACGAGCAGGCCAAGTACGCGGCTTCGCTGGCTGCCCTGCCGCAGGAGCAGTACGGCCGCGCCCTGGAAATCGGGTGCTCGATTGGGGTATTTACGGCCCAGCTTGCTCCTCGTTGCCAGCACCTGCTGGGGGTAGACGTGAGCGAGGCAGCCCTGGCCCAGGCCCGCGCCCGCTGCGCGGCTCTGCCGCAGGTAAAATTGCAAAAGATGACGCTGCCCGAGGATTTTCCGGCCGGGGAATTCGACCTCATCACCCTTTGCGAAGTAGGCTACTACTGGAGCCGCCCCGACCTGGCCCGCGCCGCCGCGCACCTCGAACGTGCCCTCGTGCCCGGCGGCCACCTGCTGCTGGTGCATTGGCTGCCAGCCGTGCATGACTACCCGCTGACGGGCGACGAAGTACACGATTTTTTCCTGGCCCGCACCGCCACCAGCGGCCCCTGGCAACACCTGGGCGGCCACCGGGACGAGAAATACCGGCTCGACGTGCTGGTGCGGCGGGCGTAGCGTCCGCCTTGGCACATAGCCGCCGGGGCTGGCACGGAGGGCCGCCGCTCGCTAAAATGAGGGTTGGCACGGATGGCGGCGCGTGGCGCTGGGGCAGTCCTTTGCGGTTGCTTAACGCCGTTCACTCAACCGCCGGTTTTTATGAAATTAGCAGGCTATGCCCTCGGCATCTCGCTGGTGCTGAACTTGATTATTCTGCCCATAACATTGCTGTTCGACGGGTTGGGCCTGAGCCGCATTCACCGCTACTGGGAAAACTACCACGGGAGTATGTCGTGGGCCACCTACCGCGTGACCCTGCGGCCGCTGAGCGCCCGGCCCGTGCCCGCGCCCGACCACTGGCTGCCGGTGCTGCGCTATGGCTTCAACCTCGAAAGCCGGGTGGGGCTGCGGACCCAGGTGTTGCAGTCGGAAATTCCGGCCGCCGACCTCGGCACGGTGCTCTACGACACCACGAATTTTGCGCCCTTCAGCCCCGACAGCGTGTATTACGCCTGGGTGGGGCTGCGGGGCAACCACCTCTCGTTTCCGTTTGGTGCCCGGCCGGTGTTTGTCATCACCAACTACCAGGCCGCGCCCGCCGCCGGGGCCAGCGTGCCCGACTGGCCCGTGCAGGGGCAGTGGCGGCGGCCGTTGGTTGTGTATGCCTGGGCGGCCCTCACAACGTGGCTGTGGCTGCTGGCCGCCGCCATCGCCGTGAGCGCTTTGCCCGATTACCGCCGCCTGGCCGACCGCCTGGGGGCGCTGGGCCTGGTGATGGTGTTCGGGGCCGCCGCCGGCTACGTCGATTGGCTAGACTACACCACCGGCGACGAATGGCCGATTTTCTGGCCGTTGGTGCTGCTGGCGCTGCTGGCGGGCTACGGGTATCAGCTCCAGCAGCCGCCCGAAAGCGAGGAGGGAAGCGAAGATGGGGAGGCTGTTTCGGATTTGTAATAATCTTAGGACTTATGCACTCCACCCAACCGCGAAGCGGTGTCATGTTGGTAGTCAAGTAGTTTATAGAAATCCCAAACCGCGAAGCGGTGGCACCTGTCAAGGGCGGGAGGTGTCACCGCTTCGCGGTTTGGGACTGACCTTCATGCCGTTACTACCAACATATTGCCGCTTCGCGGTTGGCAGGTTTCACCGAGTGCGTAAGTCCTAAATCTGTTTACAAGTCACCTAAATCGATTCATTCTGATTCCGACAACCGTTGCTTCAACCACCCCGATGCTGAAATTTCTGTTGCGAAGCGCTCTGCTGCCGGCTCTGCTTGGTGCCCTGCTCCTGGCCGCCCGTCCCGCCGCCCAGGCCCAAACGCTGCCGCCCGATACGCTGGTTTGCGACCGGTTTGCCGACAACGAGCAGGGCTGGTTTGTGGGCGAGGCCGCCACCCGCGCCGCCACCCTGGGCCCCGCCGAGGGCTACCACCTGCGCTACACCGGGGCCGCGCCCGCCGGCGGTGCGCCCGCCACGGCCGTGTTTGCCCTCCACGACGCGCAGGATTACCTCATCGAAGCCACCCTGCGGCTGCGCGGGGCGGGCGGGCTGCTGCTGGGCTACTCCACGGGCGGCAACAAGCTGGGCGGCAACGATTACCGCATCTTCGTCATTCAGCCCGCGCGGGTGCAGGTGCTGCACTACGTGGGCGGCAGCGCCGGGCTGGCCCTGGAAATTGACGAGCCGCTGCCGGCTGGTTTCGACCCCGCCGCGCCCCACAGCCTGGCTCTGGCCCGCACCGGGGCCGCGCTGCGGTTTCGGCTCGATGGGCAGCCGGTGGGCGCGGCCCTGTCCGCCCCGGCCGCCTGGCCCGGCCCCGAGCACAACCTGGGCTTTTTCGTGCAGAACGCCGGGTCTGAGTTATGGTGCAGCCAGTGGCTCATCCGGCACCATTCGGCCATCCGGCTGGCCGCCGGGGTGCCGCGTGGCCTGCGCCGCGAACGCCTGGCCAACCTGAGCACGGCCAGCACGATGGACGGCCTCGACGGCGTTTCGGCCAACGGCCAATGGCTGTACTTTGGCCGCCGGTCGCTCACCGACGACACGCCCGGCGACGTGTACCGGGCCGAGCGTCAAGCTGATGGCAGCTTCGGCGGCGCTGAAAAACTGCCTGCCCCCGTGAACTCGCCCCTGCCCGACGCAATCGCCAGCGTGTCGCCCGACGGCCAGACGCTGGT
Organism: Hymenobacter sp.; assembly: GCA_025362615.1. Lineage (GTDB taxonomy): Bacteria > Bacteroidota > Bacteroidia > Cytophagales > Hymenobacteraceae > Hymenobacter. Next base: position 17,871 of record JANYFQ010000124.1, read on the forward strand.
GGTGGTGGGGACCTACGACCCGGCCACGGGCGAAAAAACCAACGTCACCGACCTGGCCCAAACCAGTTGGCAGCCCGGCGGCGGCTGGTCGCGGCCCACGCTGTACGCGGCAAACCTCACGCTGCCCGGTGGCAAGTTCATCTCGCACTGTGTGGATGCCAGCGGCACCGTGGCGCTGGTGGGCGGCGACGCGGCCGCCCACCCCGACAACAAAGAGCTGTACGTGAGCCTGCGCCGCCCCGACGGCACCTGGGGGCCGCTGCAACCCTTGGGGCCGACGCTCAACACGCCCGGCGACGAGTACGCCCCGTTTCTGGCCCCCGACGGCCGCACCCTCTACTTCGCCTCCGACGGCCACCCCGGCTACGGCAACCTCGACATCTTCGTCAGCACCCGCCTCGACGACTCCTGGACCCGCTGGAGCCCGCCCCTCAACCTGGGGCCGGGCGTGAACACCAAGCGCCTCGACTGCTACTTCCAACTGCCTGCCCAGGGCGCTTTTGCCTACTTGTCGTCCACCGAGCCGGGCGCGGCCGACAGCGACTATGACCTCTACCGCCTGACCCTGCCGCCCGCCCTGCGCCCGGCCCCCACAGTGCTCGTGCGCGGCCGGGTGCTCGATGCCCGTACCCACCAGCCCGTGCCCGGCGCGGCCCTCCGCTACGAAACCCTGCCCGCCGGCACCGAAGCCGGCCGCCTGCAGCTCAGCGGCGCGGGCAGCTACGAAATTGCCCTGCCCGCCGGCCGCAGCTACGGCTTCGGGGCCGCCGCCACTGGTTACTTAAGCGCCTCCAACCACCTGGATTTGAGTGCTTCGGACCTGGGTACCGCGACGGGCAACGCCGCTGCCTCGGCGGCCCGCGAGGTGGTGCAAGACCTCTACCTGCTGCCGCTGGCCGAAGCCGTGGCCGGCCTGCCCGCCGTGGCCGTGCGCCTGCGGGCCGCCGCCCCGGCCCCGGTTGCCGCGCCCGCCCGGCTGTCGGGCGTTGCCGCCCCGCCGCCCGTGCCCACGCCCGACCCCAAAACCACTCCCGCCGACCCACTGCCCGACCCGCTTGCCACCGCCCCGCGCCTCGTGCTGCACAACCTGTTTTTCGTGCGCGGCCTGCCTAAGCTCCTGCCCGCCTCCTTCCCCGAGCTCAACCGCCTGGTGGCGACGCTTGCTCAAAACACCGCCCTTCGCATCCGTCTCGACGGCCACACCGACAACACCGGCGACGAAAAAAGCCTCCGCCCCAACCAACTCTTGAGCGAGCAGCGGGCCGCCGCCGTCAGCGCCTACCTCGTGGCCCACGGCATTGCCCCGGTCCGCCTCAGCACCAAAGGCTACGGCGGCCAGCAACCCGTGGCCCCCAACGACACCGAAGCCCACAAAGCCCAAAACCGCCGCGTGGAGCTGGTGGTGGCAAATTGAAGATTTATTGTTTTTAAAATAAATATTTCGCAAAAAACCCAAAATTTGTATCCACTACCAACTGCCGGTCCAAGAAGCAATTGAAACATTCGCACGACGTTTCGGGCACCAATACACACGAGGCACAGGCCGCCAAATTCTGCCCACCCACGCCTTGCCCTTGCTGTACCGGGGTATCCCAGCAAATAGGGTCGGAGGCACAATCCTGGGCGCGGAGTAGGGCGTTTTTGATGACGCTTTGCAGACGTTCACCGCCTTCGTCGCACAGCCCGACCAAGCCGCCGTAGCTGCCTTCGGCCCCTGCCACGGTGTAAAGCAGCAAGCCGTGGTGCTGACCGTCGGTCGAGGCATACAACCGTTCTTTGAGCGAGGGCACAGGGTAGCCGCACTGAAACTCCAGCTCTTTCATCAGCAGATGTGAGGTGGTGTGTACCAGCACCTCGGCCAGGGTCAGGATGCGGGGTTCGCGGGCGGCACGGGGCAGGCGGTTGTAGTTGGCCTGCAACCCGGCCAGCCGGGGGTTTAGGTTGGCAGCGTGTTGAGTGGCCCAGGTAGTGAGGGCAACTGAATCAAACTGGAAAAAGATGCCTTCCCCGTAGCTTTCATAAGCGGGCAGGAAGTCTGTTCTTGTTCCTTTTTCAACGATGAAATGCCTTTGCGGCTGGCTGCCCTCGCGGGTGTCGGTGGGGTAGGCACGAAGCGGCATCGAGTACCCGTCTTCGGCCAGGGCCTGTTCGGCAGCCTGTGGTTCGAGCCGGGTGTAAGAAGGCTGTACGCTCACGACTTTAAGCTGGTCGAGCCGGAACACGGCCTGCACTCCTGGCACTTGCAAGTCGCTCACTTTCGAGAAGTTCAATTCTGGTAGTCGTGTTTGGGCATTACGGTACTCGCGGGCTTCGCTGCTGGTAATGAACGTAAACTCGGCCTCACGGTACACTTGCTCGGAAAGGGCCGCAACTTCTTTGGTGAAGCGAAATTTCGCATCAATTAAACTTTGGACGTACTGTTCATCCAATTTTATTTTGGTAAACCGCTCCACATCGTACACTATTCGAGCGGCGTTGTCTCCTTGTTGGTGCCCCGCTCTAATGGCATCCAATACGTCGAAGTTCTGCTGAGCAATGGGGGTTGGGATGAACAAGCTGTCCAACGTATTGGGGTAGTAAATGCTGTTACTGGTCCGCACCACGGGCCGGAACAGGATGTTTTCGTCGCCGGTGCGGGCCTTGCCACGTCCTTTTTGCCCAAACAGCAGCCCCTGTTCCACCAAATCGCGGCGCGACACGCGCAGACTGTAGAGGCCGTTGAGGGAGGTGCGCCAGGGTTTGCCGGTGGCAGCGTTGCGAAGCGGTTGGCCACCGAGCGTAGCAGTGAGTTGGATGCCGCTCAGGTCGCCGCCGCCGTCGAACACGGTGTAATTGAGAAAGTCGTGCGGCGGCAGTGGCTTGCTGAAATCCAGCACGATGGCTTGGGTGCGGCCGTTGGCTTCCTGCACCGGCACCCGGCCATCGCGCCGGGCCAGCAGCCAGTGCGCCCACGGCACGTCGGCCACTTCGCCGTTGGCGGCCACCAGCACGAAGCGCACCTGTTCCAGGCGCTGTTGGTACTTGGTGGGCTGGCCCCCGACTTTGGTACTGCTCACCACTGTGGCGGGTGGGTTGAAGGTGTCGAGTGTGCGCGGGTTGCCGCGGGCGGTGGGGCCAGCGGCGGTCCAAGCCGTTTGCCACTGGGCCATGTGCTGAAATTTGCGCGTGGCCGGGCAGTAGGCCCATTCCGGGAACCAACGGCCCAGCATCACATCGTCGGGTTGGCCGGGTTTCAGGCTGAAATTGTGCTTGATGTCGTTCACCGGCACCCGCACCAGCCGCTTGAGGTCGGGGTAGAGGCGCTGCAAATACTGGCAGAAGCGGGCATCGAGAATCTGGTTTTCTGGCGCTTTGAGGCGGTTTTGGTTTTCGTAATAAGGCCATTGCTCGACGGGCAGCACCAGCATACTGCCATCGGTGGTTTCGACCAGGGCACCGGGCGCGGCAGTGCCCATCACGGCTTTGCGGGTTTGCAGGGGTTCGTAGCGGCGAGTCATCAGAAATGCGAAGAAGGACGGAAGCAACATTCAGCGGCCGGTCAGCCGCGCTGGTAAAAAGCAAACGGGTTGGTTTGCAACACGGTGGTGGTGTCCACTTCGCGCATGGAGGTCAGCATGGCCCACTCCGACAAGTCGGTGGGTTTCTGAATCAACTCGTCGCGGTATTTCAAGGACGGGTTTTGAATGGCTGCTGCCTGCCAACTGGCGCACAGGAGTTGTAGGCGCTCCTGGGCATAGTTTTGGGCCGGGCCAGCCGGGATGCGCTGCCCCAAAAACGCGGCCAGTTCATCGGCTTCCGGGCCGGTGAAACCAGCGGCTTGCCCGTCGGCGGGCAAGCCGCCAGGGCGGTGGCGCACCCAGGCCACCAGCACCAGGTTCAGAGCCTTATTGAGCGTGACGGGCGTGTAGGGCGTAACGGTGAGCGGCTCGACCGCCCGGTAGTAGGCTTGGTTGAAGGCCACGTAGTTTTCAAAATACGACTTTTCGCGGGCGCGGTTGGGGTTGAGTAGGCTGATAACCAGGCCCGGTGCCTGCCTTGCTACCCGGCTGGCGGCTTGGATGTACTCGGCCACGTTTTTCGGCTGGCCGGCCATTAGCATCAGGTTGAAGCGTTCAACATCAATGCCAACGGAAAGCATATTGCTGGCCAGCACCAGGTCCACGGTTTCGAGCCGGTTGATGACGGTTTTGGTGGCGGGGTCGAAATGCGGCACCTGGGGCGGAAACGTCCGTTTCAGGTCGTCAAGCGTGTGCTTGATGTCCTGGCTGCTGACGCGGCTGGTCAGTTCGCGGGTG
>JANYFQ010000147.1 GCA_025362615.1 Hymenobacter sp.
TTAACCCCCGCACACCATGCAAAAAACCTTCAATTATCCGACAACCAGTGGCCGCTCCGGCCGGGCCATAGCGCCCGGCGGGTGGCTGCTTTGCCAGGTGGGGGCCGTTTGGGCCAGCGCCGCCAGCGGCAGCAGCCAGGCCACCAGCCAGCAGAGCAGCCACCCGCCGGGCGCTATGGCCCGGCCGGAGCGGCCACTGGTTGTCGGATAATTGAAGGTTTTTTGCATGGTGTGCGGGGGTTAAAAAAGTGGGTTGAAAAAAGAGTAAGCTGGCAAAAAGCGGAATGCCCGGCGGGTGGCCGGGCATTCGCGTGGGAGGTTGAGGGCACAAAAGTGGCCGGTTCGGCCAGGGCAAAGCAAGAACTTTGAGGTTCATCCTCAAACTTTGAGGTCGGGACCGGCCAACACCACCATTTTGCCGGGCCCCGACCTCAAAAAATGAGGTCGGGGCCGGCCAACTTTGAGGCCGGGGCCGTGCAAGGTGCCGCCGGGGCACTGCTACCTTTGCCCCCATCTTGCTTTGGGTTTTGACTATGGTGTTTTCTTTGGCAGCCTGGGCTTGGTGCCGCCGGTGGCGGCGGCACTGGCCGCTGCTGCTGCTGGCCGGGGCCGCCTGCCAGCCCGCGCCGGCCCCGCCCGCTACGCCCCGCGCTGCGCCGCCCTCGGCCGCTGCCCCCGCCCCGGCCAATGCCCGGCAGGCCGCGTTCTTCGCCCTGATTTACGCCGGCGATTCCATCTATGCCCTCAAAAACGGCGACCAGTCCCTGGCCCGCAGCCTGGTGTACTACACCCGCGCCCAGGAGCTGGCCGCCGCCTCCGGCGATACCCTGCTGCTGGCCGAGGCCGTGTTTGCCAAAGGCCGCGTCTATGATGCCTGGAACAAGGAGCCGGCCAAGACCATTGCCTACTTCCAGCAGGCCACCGACCTGTTTCGGCAGCTGCCCGCCCAGCGGCGGCGCTACTACTACGCCTGGCACCTGGTGGCCCACGCCTACGACAAAGTGCCCGACACCGCCCGCGCCGTGGCCGTGCTGCGGGCCATGCGCCGCGAGCTGGCCGCCCAGCCCGCCGCCGTGCTCCGCCAAATGCCCTTCACCGTCGAAATGGCCCTCATCGCCACCCAGGTGGGCCACTACGCCCTGGCCGACTCGCTGCTCACCACCCTCACCCGCCGCGCCTGGGTGCGCAACGACCCCGCCACCTACGACTACCTCTCGCACTACTACCTGGTGCAAAGCCGGCTCGACGTGTACTACCGCCGCCGCCGCCCGCCGCCCTACCTCGACTCGCTGGAAGGGGCCTACCGCCGCACCCGCCCCGCCCCCGACCGCCTCTACTACGCCCAAAACCTGGCCCGGCTGGCCGCCGCCGCCGGCCAGTACCCCAAGGCCTACGCCTACCAAAGCAAGTTTATCTACCTCGGCGACAGCCTGCACGACAAAGCCGACGTCAACCAGCTGCGCCGGGCGTTGCTGCACGCCGCAGAAGCCGCCGACCGCCAGCAGCGCCAGGCCGAAGCCCGCAGCCAGGCCGCCCGCACCCGCACCCTGGGGCTGCTGAGCAGCGGCCTGGTCATCATCTCGCTGCTGGGCTTCTACCTGGCCCGGCAGGGCCGCCGCGCCCAGGCCCAGGCCCGCCGCCTGGCCACCGTGAATTACGCGCTGGGCACCACCAACCAGGAGCTGGCCACCGCCAGCCAGGCCGTGGCGGCCGTCAACCGGCAGCTCGACGACAAAGTGGCCCAGGTGGAGCTGCTCAACAAGGAAATCCAGCACCGCGTCAAAAACAACCTGCACATCATCTACAGCCTGCTGCGGATGCAGGAGCGCCGCACCACCAGCCCCGAGGTGCTGGCCCAGCTCCAGGCCGCCCGCCTGCGCGTCGAGAGCATCGCCACCCTCCACAACCAGCTGCTCCGCAACCCCGCCGGGCTGGATATGTCGGAGTACCTGCGGGCCTTGATTTCGGCCGTGGTGGCCTGCCTGGCCAACGGCCGCCAGGTCGTCACGCACCTGCGCACCGACGACCTCGACCTGCCCACCGACAGCCACTTCCCCCTCTCGCTCATCCTGAACGAGCTGGTGACCAACTCCATCAAGTACGCCGATACGGCGGGCCAGGCCCTGGAAATAAACGTGAGCGTAGCCCGCCGCCCCCACGACACCTGCATCGCCTACGCCGACAACGGCCGCCCGGCCGCCGCCAACCCGCCGCCCCCTTTCCGCCCCGAGCACGAGCTGGGCGGCCTGGGCACCCAAATCATCGTACTGCTGGCCCGCCAGCTCAACGCCACCCTGACTACCCGGCCGGAGCAGCCGTTTCACTACGAGCTTTGCATTCCCCGTTAGGTGTTGGGTGGGGGTTGGGGATTCGGTTTTAGGTGTTGGGTTTTAGGGGTTGGGTGTTGGGAGTTGGGTGTTGGGTGTTGGGTTTTAGGGGTTGGGTGTTCGGTGTTGGGTTTTAGGTGTTGGGTGTTGGGTGTTGGGTTTTAGGTGTTGGGTTTTAGGTGTTGGGTGTTGGGGGCATGGAAACCTTGAATTTATCCATCACCTTCCCAACCCCCAACACCGAACACCTAAAACCCAACACCGAATACCTAAAACCCAACACCTAAAACCCAACACCCAACCCCCAACCCCCAACACCTAAAACCAAGAACGTACCAGTGCAGGGTTGGAGGCGTGAGTAGTGGTACGGTCCTCACCCCGCTGCATAACGCCGGAACCGGGCCGCCGTTTGCCAATTCACCAAGTCAATCGACTTGTGGGGCTTCAAAAATTCGTGCCCGTCGGCCAGCGCGTCGGGGTGCAGGCGGTAGCGGCCGGCCTCCAAGTCGTCGGCGAAAGTATCGAGCAGCGCGGCCACCGACGGGGCCACCGGGAAGGCCGTTTCGTACTCCTCATCCCAAAAAATAACCTGGCCAACGGTGCCGCCTGCGGCCGGGGCCAAATCGACCCGCAGCCAGCCGTGCGACCCGTCGAAGCCCAGCGCCAGCCAGTTGGGCGTGAGGGCATTGGCGGGGTCGAGGCCGGGGCCAGCGTGCGCCAGCGGGTAGGGCATGGCAGCGCGGCGGCGGCGAAAATCGTCCAGCGCTTGGGCCAGTGGCAGCAGTTGCAGGCCGTAGCAGAAGTTACCCGCGTTTTCGTCGTCGTTCAGGCCGTCGTGGCGCTGGTAGAGGGCGCGGTAATCGGCTGGCAATGATTGTCCCACAGCGTCTTGCAGGGCATTCAATTCAGCCGCTTCCGCGCCGGGGTTGAGCGACTCGGCCAGGATGCGCGGCGCATGGGCGGCCAGCCAGAAAGCAATGCGGTTGAGGGCGTTATCCAATGAGTGAGGGAGCGAATGAGTGAATGAGTGAATGAATTGGTAGCGCGAAAACGTGTTTCGCGACGAGCGCCGCGAGCGCCCTGCGGCGGCTTCGTTGCCCGAAATTGCGAAAACCAACGCGGGCTACTTCTTGCGCTTGCCATGAAACAGTTTTCCGCACCACGGGCCAACGGCCCCGCCAAAACGCGGCCAGCGAATTAAAGGCGAAAGTTCGGTCGTAGCTTCGGGTTCGGCCGCGAAATCAGCCACCCGTTTCCCTCCATAAAAGTTGCTATAAATTCACTCATCCACTCATTCGCTCATTCACTCATTGAACCCGGACCCCCACGCCCGCCTTGCCGAAATTGCCGCGCCCGCCGCGCCTGCCGACCACCTGGCCCGGCTCCGGCACCTGCTGCTGGCCGTGGTGCGGGCCGAAGATGCCCGGCAGGGCCGCCGCGCCGCCGACCTCAGCCAGGGCCTGCGTCTGCTGGCCTACGAGCGCCAGTTGCCCGCCGCCCTCGCTGCCCGCCTCCACACCCTGCGCCGCACCGCCAACCTCGTGTTGCACGAGAGCTACCCCGGCACCCTCGCCGAAGCCGGCGCAGGCTTCGCGGCGCTGGTCGAACTCGTTGAAATACTGACGGAAACGGTGTACGTCGGGCCGCGTTTGCCCGTGCCCGATGCCCGCGCAGCAGCTTCGGCCGATGCCGTGCTGGCCCACGCGCTGCCGCGCCCGGCCGCCGCCGAAAGCAACTGGCGCGTCCACATCCTCAGCGCCGACCCCGCCACCGGCGGCCTGCTGGCCGAGGCCGAAACGCCCGGCGCGGGCGGTGCCCCGGCCGAGGCGTTTCGGGTGCAGGTACCCGAGGCGTTCGCGGGCATCCTGGTTGCGGCCGGGCGTTTGCGCGGCCGGGCGCTGCTGATTGGGGCCGTGGTGCTGCCAGTTGAAACGGTGCCGGAAGTCGTGGCCACTGAGGGCGCTGGAGCCGCCGAAGCGCCCGTTGCCGCCGCGCCAACAGTCGCCGCCGTCACCTGCCAACGCCTGATTCTCGAGCCCGACTACCTCATCAGCGTCACCACCGTCGCCGACTGCATGGACTGGAAGCAGGCCCTGCCCGACTGGGCGCTGCAAAAGGCGTTTCAGCCCGAAACCTCGACCCGCTCGATGGTGCTGGGAAACCTGGTAAACCAACTTCTGGACGAGGAAGTGAGCCACGCTGCCCGCCACGGCGAAACCCTGAGCGCCAACTTGTTTACGCCCCCAAAACCCAACGTCGAAGCCCCAACGCCGAAAACCCAACACCCAACACCCAACACCGAAAACTCAACACCCGACATCGCCCAACAAGAAACAAGAAACAAGACACAAGAAACCTTCCCTGACCCCGAACAAGCAACAAGCAGCCAGAAACAAGCAACTGCCTTCGACCTCGAAGATTTCTTCCGTCGCCGGCTTTTCGTTCTCAACGCCCTGCCGCTGAGTACGATGCCGGAGTTTGAAGCCGGCCCCCAAATCCGCGAGCTGCTCGACGACCTGCGCCGCCACCACCGCACCCTGCGCGAAACCCGCGAACAAGGCTTCGCCGCTACCAGCCAAACCGGCTTCACCCAGGCCCGCCTGAACATGGCCGACTGCTTCCTCGAACCGTCTTTCCTCTCCGCCACCTACGGCCTGCAAGGCCGCCTCGACCTGCTGCACGAAAGCCCCACCGGCCACGACATCATCGAGTTGAAATCGGCCAGGTCGGTGCCCGGCGGGGTGCCCTGGGCCAGTCATGTGGCCCAGGCGCAACTCTACCGGTTGCTGCTGGGCTCGGCCTTCGGCGAGGACGAATCGACGCGGGGGCGCACCAGCATCCTGTACTCGGCCGCCGCCGGGGGCGGGGCGGCCGTGCGCCCCGTGCTGCGCGATGCGCCGCTGGTAGATGCCATCCTGGCCTGCCGCAACCAGTTGGTGGCCACCGAACTGTTGCTCGCCCAGTCGCGTGGCCCCCGCGAAACCGCCGCCCTCCTCGCCCCCGTTTTCCGCCCCGACCCCAGGCAGGTGCCCTCCTACGCCTGCGACAAGGCCAACGAAGTGGCCCAAGTTTGGAACCGCGCCGATAAGGTCGAGAAAAACTACTGCCTCGAACTCGTGCGCTTCGGTGCCCGCGAACTCCGCCTGGGCCTGCTCGGCAACGACACCCGCCCCGGCGACGCCGGCGGCCAGGCCGGCCTCTGGCGGCTCAACAAAGCCCGCAAAGAACAGAATTTCACCCTCCTCGACGGCCTCACCCTCCTCGAAAACCACGCCGATGCCGACAACGACGCCCGCGATGGCCTCGGCCCCCACCTCGTCTTCCAGCGCCCCGCCCACGCCGCCGAAGTAAACTTCCGCGCCGGCGACTCCCTGCTCCTCTACCCCCGCCAAAAAGCCGAAGCAACGCCACCCCTCCCCAACACTCCAAAGGTGCGCACTGAAATTGAAGCCGAAACCCCCACTAATAATTCACTCACTCACTCATCCACTCATTCACTCATTGATAAAGGTGCTCATTCACAATTAAGCCCTTTGGATGCCCAGGTCGTTAAAGTCACCCTCGCCGAAGACCCCACCCCCGACGGCCGCATCGTCCTCAGCCTCCGCAACCGCCGCATTGCCCCGCGCTACCTCAGCCAGCACAGCCACTGGGCGTTAGAGCCCGACACCTACGACACCGTACGCCGCGAGTGGGCCGGCCTCACGCGCTTCCTACTGCTGCCGCCCACCCGCCGCCAGCGCCTGCTGGCCCGCACCAGCGCCCCGCCCCGCCCCCCCGAAAACTGGTCCGCCGACGCGCTCCCCGCCACCGATGCGGCCACCGTCGTGGCCCGCGCCCTGGCCGCGCCCGACTGGTTCGTGCTCTGCGGGCCGCCCGGCACCGGCAAAACCCGCATGGTGCTGCGCGAGCTGGCCCTCAACCTCCACGGCCTCAGCCAACGCACCCTGCTCGCCGCCTACACCAACCGCGCCGTGGACGAAATCTGCGAACAGCTTATTGAGGCCGGGTTGCCTTTCATCCGCATCGGCTCGCGCCTGGGCACGGCCCCGCCCTACCGCAAGTATTTGCTGGATAATATGCTGGCCGACAAGCACACGCGCCGCGCCGTGCGCGACTGCCTCGAAAACACGCCCATCTTCGTCGGCACCATCACCAGCCTGCTCACAAAGCCCGAACTCTTCGCGCTTAAGCCCTTCGATGTCGTGGTCGTGGACGAGGCCAGCCAGGTGCTCGAAGCGCCCATGCTGGCCCTGCTGGGCCA
>JANYFQ010000169.1 GCA_025362615.1 Hymenobacter sp.
AGGGTAAACCGTTGATGCTGTGATTTTTTAGTGAATGAATGAGTGAGAGGATGAGTGAATCATTAGTGGACGGTTTGACATTTTGCGTCACCCAACTAATAATTCACTCGCCCGCTCATTCGCTCATTATTCCCTTTTAACCGCACAAAATACATTGATGAAAAACAACCGTTTACTGTACATTTTGCTGGCGCTGGTTATTGTGCTGGTAGGTGGCTACACCATCGGCAAGCGCCAGGGCTGGTTTGGGAAACCCGAAGGCACCGAAGTATTGATTTCCAAGGCCGGGCCGGCTAATATTGTGGAGAAGGTGAGCGCCTCGGGCAAGGTGCAGCCCGAAACGGAAGTCAAAATCTCGCCCGACGTATCGGGTGAAATCACGGAGCTTTACGTTCACGAAGGCGACTCGGTGAAGAAGGGGCAACTGCTGCTTCGCATCCGGCCCGACAACTACCAGGCGGCTGTCAATCAACAGAGTGCGGTGGTCGGCACCCAGCAGGCCAACGTCAGCCAAGCCCGCGCCCAGCTCGACCAGCAGGCCGCCAACGCCCGCCAAACCGAGCTGACGTACCGCCGCCAGGCTTCGCTGTTCAAGCAAAAAGTTATTTCGCAGGCCGATTACGAGGCCGCCAAAGCTGCCTACGAGGCTTCGCAGGAGCAGCTAAAAGCTACCCGCGCCCAGATAGCCGCCGTGCAAAGCACTGTGCGCTCGGCCCAGGCCGGCCTCGACGATGCCCGGCGCAACCTCAACAAAACCACCATTTACGCGCCCGTTTCGGGCACCGTCAGCAAGCTCAACATCAAAAAGGGCGAGCGCGTGGTGGGCACCACCCAAATGGCGGGCACCGAAATCATGCGCATCGCCAACCTCAACAACATGGAGGTGCGCGTGAACGTGAACGAGAACGACATCATCAACGTCCACCTCGGCGACTCGGTGGAGGTGGAAGTTGATTCTTACGCCAGCAAAGACGAGAAATTCAGGGGCTTGGTTACCAACATTGCCAATACGGCCAAAGACGCGCTTACCGCCGAAGCCGTGACCGAATTTGAGGTCCGCATCCGGCTCTTGCCCGAAAGTTACCGCCACCTCATCCGCAACGTGGCGGGCAAAACGGTTGTGCCCTTCCGCCCCGGCATGACGGCCTCGGTGGACATCATCACCGACCGTAAAACCCAGGTGCTCAGCGTCCCACTGGCTGCCGTGACGACCCGCTCGGACTCGGCAGCGGCCGAGGCCGAAAAAGGCGGCGTACGCGTGGGCGGCAGTGGCCGCAGCCGGGGCACCGCTACCGCCGATGCCCCGGCCGCAACGGCCCCAAAACCTGAAATTCAGGAGGTTGTGTTTGTTGTGAAAGACGGCAAAGCGGTGCTGACGCCCGTCAAAACCGGCACCAGCGACTTCCAGAACATTGAAATTTTGAGCGGCCTCCAAGCCGGGCAGGACGTGGTGAGCGGCCCGTTCAAGGCCGTGGCGAAGGACTTGAAAGACGGCAAAAACGTGGTGGTGAAAGACGCGAAGTCGTTGAGCAAGGAAGCGCCGAAAGACGAGGCGAAATAGGTTTGTTGCACGGCTGTACCACCAAGCTGTGCAACACTCCACTTTAAATCAATCATATGGAAAAAATTGCGATGCTCGGCGGCGGCTCCTGGGCCACGGCGCTCACCAAAATTCTGAGCGAAAACGGGGCGCGGGTCGATTGGTGGCTGCGCTCGAAGGACGACGTGCAGCATCTACTCCGCACCCGCCATAACCCCCGCTACCTCTCGGCCGTGCAGTTCGATTTGAACGCCGTGACGCCCACCACCGACCTCGACGATGCCGTGGAAGAGGCCGATTGGGTGGTGCTGGCCGTGCCCGCCGCTTTCATTCAGCCGGTGCTGGACAAACTAGGCCGCGACGCACTGAAAAACAAGCGCATCATTTCGGCCATCAAGGGCATGATACCGGGCAAAAACCAGCTCATCACCGACTACTGCGCCGAGCGGTTTCGCCTCAGCCGCAACCAGTTGGGCGTGGTGGCCGGCCCCTGCCACGCCGAAGAAGTAGCCCTCGAAAAACAGAGCTACCTCACCATCGGCTCGCCCGACCCGGCCTTGGCCGAACGCTTCTGCGAGCTGCTCCGCAACCGCTACGTGCGGGCCTACCCGGCGGCCGACCTCGACGGCATCGAGTACTGCGCCGTGATGAAAAACATCATCGCCCTGGCCGGCGGCATCGCCCACGGCGTGGGCTACGGCGACAATTTTCTGGCTGTGCTCGTGAGCAACGCCGTGCAGGAAATCCGCCGCTTTTTGCAAGCCATCAATCCGCAGCCGCGCGATTTATCGGCCTCCGCTTACCTCGGCGATTTGCTGGTTACGGCGTATTCGCAATTCTCGCGCAACCGCACTTTTGGCTCGATGGTGGGCCGCGGCTACTCCGTGAAATCGGCCCAGCTCGAAATGAATATGATTGCCGAAGGATACTACGCGGTGAAAAGTATTTATGAGTTAAATAAAAAATTGCGGGTGAATATGCCCATCACCAATGCCGCGTACAACATTCTGTACGAGCGGATTGCGCCGGCCGTGGAAATGGAATTGCTGAAGGAGAAATTACGGTAATTAATTTCGCTCGGAGTTAAAAAGAGTCGGGAGAAATTGAAATTACTTGCAATTAAAAACCTCCTTTTAACTCCTTTTTACTCCCTTCAACTCCGTGCGAAATTTCAGGCACAACAAATGAAAGTAGTCGGTTTCACCTTCATCCGCAATGCGCTTACTTACGACTATCCGGTGCTGGAAAGCATCGCCTCGCTCCTGCCGCTTTGTGATGAAGTAATTGTGGCCGTGGGCCGCTCCGCCGACGACACCCTAGAATTCATTCAAGGCATAAACTCGCCCAAAATCCGCATCCTCGAAACGGTATGGGACGACAGCTTGCGCGAAGGCGGCCGGGTGCTGGCCCAGGAAACCGATAAAGCCCTGGCCGCCGTGCCCGCCGACGCCGATTGGGCCATTTACCTGCAAGCCGATGAGATTTTGCACGAAGCTGATTACGAGGCCATCCGGGCCGGAATGCAGCGCTGGAAAGATGATAAATCCGTACACGGCCTGCTGCTCGAATACCGGCATTTCTACGCTTCCTACGATTACGTCGGCGATTCGCACCGCTGGTACCGGCGCGAGATACGCATCGTGCGTCCTGGTATTGGGGTGTATTCGTACCGCGACGCGCAAGGCTTCCGGCGGACTGATAACCAGAAGTTAAACGTGAAATTGTTGCCCGCCACCGTGCATCACTACGGCTGGGTGAAACCGCCCGCTGCCATGCAACGCAAGCAGCAGGAATTTGGCAAGCTCTGGCATTCGGACGAATGGATGGCCGACAACATCGCCCCCGGCGAAGAATTTGATTACAGTCAGGTTGATTCGCTGCAACGCTTCGCGGGCCAGCACCCGGCCGTGATGCAGGCGCGAATAGCCCGCCAAAACTGGCACTTCGACCACGACCTGAGCCGCAACCGCTACCGATTGAAGGAGCGCCTGAAACGCTGGCTAGAAGCTGTAACCGGTTGGCGCGTGGGCGAATACAAAAACTATAAGCTGTAGCTGACTACGCCAAATCGGCCGGCTTTGGTCCGGCCTCGCCCAGCCCGAACGCCGCGCCGGGCAGCGCTACTCCCGCCGAAATCAGGTAAAACAACAAACTCAGGCCGACGGAAACCGTCGCGTCCAGCCCCAGCCACTGCGCCCCGAGCAAGAAAACAACCTCCCGCGCCCCGATGCCGCCCACCGTAAACGGCAACGCCGCCGCCACCGATGACGCCAGAAAAACCAGCAGGTAAGCCGGACCTTGCGTGGCCGTGCCGGTGGCCAGCAACAACGCCACGACGCTCAAAAGCTGCGCTCCCTGCACCGCCACTGCCAGCGCCTGCGTGCGCCAATAAGTTGGGCCGAAGGCTGCAAACCACCGCTTTGTGGCCCAGGCGCCGGCCAGCAGCACGGCCACAGCCGCCGTGCTCGCCGCCAGCCGCCAGGCCAGCAGGCCGGGCACGGGCAGCGGCACGGCCCACCCCAGCGCCACGAACAACACGCCCAGCGCCAGCAGGCCGCTCACGCGGTCGAGCAGCAGGGCCTGCACCAACGAGCGGGTTTTGGCTGGAAACGTGCGCCGGAGCACCAGCACCTTGTAGCCATCGCCGCCGATGCCGCCGGGCAAGAACAAGTTGTAAAACATCCCCAGCCAGTACAGGCGCAGGTTGTAGGATTCCGTCAGCTCCACGCCCACTGCCCGCTGAAAATAATTGAGCCGCCGGGCCGCCACCAGTTTGGAGACGATAAATAACACGGCCGCTGCTGCCAGCCAGCCAGGATGCGCCTGCCGGATAACGCGCCCGATTTCGGCCGGTGAAATGCGCCGAAACACGAACCAGAACGCGCCCGCCACCAGCACTAACTTGGCCAGCAGCAGCAGCGTAGAGCGCAGGCGCAGAGAAATTATCAAATCGAACAGTTAAAAATACGGAGGGGCATTGTTGTGCTCGTCTTAATCGAATTTGATTAGATGCAGCCGAACATTCTGGTCGATTACGAACGAATAATATTCGTGGTACTTACGGCCAATTAGTTGCCGGTCTTCGGCCAGATAAAAGGCGTTGGCGGCGGGCGGCGCGGGCAAGCGGGCGGAAGTGGACGAATACACGATGTGGCCGGTGCCCCGCGTGATGTAAAACGCTTCGTCGTTGTCCAGCTTCGCGTCGGCCAGTTTATACACTTGCTCTTTGCCTGCAATTTGGGCCACGCGCAAGGCCCCGGTGCGGAAGCCCGTTTCGTCGCGGGTGGTGAGGCGCACGGGCAGCACGAACCAGTTGAAACCGACCCGCAAAATCAGTAGGAAGAGCCCCAGCCAGGCCAGGCGTTGGGCGGGCAGTTTCCAGAACGCTACGGCACTGGCTGCCAGCGGTAATGCTACGGCCACCGTTTTCCAGGCCACGCCGGGCAAGGCGGCTGTGAGGGGCACAAACGGCGTGGCCCAGGTGCCCAGCCCGACAAGCGCCAATACCGCCAGCAAGAGGCCGTCCACGACGCGCCGGGGCCAGCGGCTTTCGGCCCCAAACTGTTCGTAGAAATAGACGACGACCGTGAAAAACAACGGCATCAGCACAAATAAATAGCGCGGAATGGTGGCCGGCGACAACCAGAAAACGGGCGTTAAAACCGCAAAAAGCAGGGCGTTGAAACGCAGGAACGGGTGCTCCCAGATGGTGCGCCGCCAGCCGGAGCGGGCCAGGCAAAGGGCCAGCAGCGTCCAGGGCAGGAAGTGGAAAACGAAATCGAACGGGTACTTGAGCAGGTGCGCCACCGACTCGTGCCAGGGCTGCGCCGCCACTGTGCGCTGCGTCGATTGGTCGAGGAGCGTTGCCAGGTACTCGCGCAGCGGATGGTAGCGGCTGTACACCGCAAAGTAGCCCCCGACGATGGCCACCAACACCGCAATGCCCAGCGCGTGCGCCCCCGAAAACAACTTGCGCCAATAACCCGAAGCCAAAAAGTAAACCGCCAGCGCCGCCCCCTGAAACACGAACGACGGCAGCCCTTTCAGCAAAAAACCGACCGCCGTCAGCGCGTAACTCACCGCGAAAAGCCACTTCCAGCGCCGCCGTTCGCCCAGCTCGAATACCGCGATAAAACCCAGATAAGTCACCAGCGCGTGCAGCGTGTCAATCAGGCCCAGGAAGGAATCGTAAAACAGCATCCGGCCGCTCGTGACGAAGGCCAGCGCCGCGCCCAGGCCCACGGCCCGGCCCAGGCGGCGGCCCACAAAATGGTAGAGGCTGCCGCCCACGCCCAGCAGCGCCCCCACCGTGGACAGGCGCACCACCCACTCGTCGGCCGAGCCAAACAGGCGCATCACGCCCAGCAGCAGCCAGTTGAAGAGCGGCGGCTTGTTAAAATAATATTCGCCTTGCAGCGTCGAAACGAAGAGGTTGCCCGACGCTTTTAGCTCCAGCGCCACCAACGCCCGGATGGGCTCGTCGGCGATGAGCGGCAGCAGGCCGAGGTTGAGCAGCAAGGCCGCCGGCAGTACGAGCAGGCACAAAACGACCGGCACCCACGGCCGTTTTTCGAGCCACAAGATGAGCGCGGGGCGTGTTTCTGGTTTCTTGTTTCTGGTTTCTTGTTCTTGGTTCATGATTGAATTTTACTGACCGCCGACAAACAAAGAACAAGAAACAAGAAACAAGAAACCAGAAACACGCCCTACAAAGGTACCGGCCCGCGCCCGGCCGTACTTTTGCGGCCCATGCTGCATTTGCTCGACCGCTACATTATCCGCAAGTTTCTGACGGCGTTTTTCTTTACCGTCGTGGTACTGGTGGCGGTGATTTGCCTGATTGACTACACCGAAAAAAACGACGATTTTTTGCGCCACGATTTATCGGCGGGCAAAATTATTTTCGGGTACTACATTTATTTGTTTCCCTATTTTGCCAATTTGCTTTCGCCCATCACGGTATTTATTGCCGTGGTTTTTGTGACGGCCCAGCTTGCGGCCCGCACCGAAATTGTGGCCATCATGGCCTCGGGCGTGAGCTTCCGGCGGCTGTTGCAGCCCTACGCCCTGGGAGCGGGCTTTTTGGGGCTTATTACCTTCGGCATTGTGGGTTGGGTGCTGCCCAACGGCAGCAAGCACCGGGTGCAGTTCGAGCGCGATTACGTCAAAAGCCCTTACCGTTTTGAGGGCCGCAACGTGCATATTAAAATCGGCCCGCGCAGCTACGTGTCGCTCGAAAGCTACGATAACACCAGCAACGTCGGCTTCCGCTTCGTGCTCGAAACCATCGACGGCACGGTGCTGCGCCGCCGCCTGTCGGCCGACGCAATCTCCTGGGATTCAACCCGCCACGTTTGGCGCATGGCCCCGCAGCTCATCCGAACCTTCAAAGGCCCGCGCGACGAAACGCTCCTCAGCCTGCCCGCCCGCGACACCACGCTCAATCTTTTTCCGAAAGATTTTGCCAGCGACTACCACCTGGCCGAAACCCTCACGCTGCCCGAATTAAACAAACTCATCAAAGTAAAAATCGAGCGCGGTGCCAACGACACGCAGCTTTATCTGAGCGAGAAATACGAGCGGTACGCCTACCCGTTTGCCATCGTCATCCTGGCGCTGATTGGGGTAATTTTGTCGGCCCGCAAGTCGCGGGCGGGCGTGGGCGGGCAGATTGCGTTGGGGTTTGTGCTAGCGTTTATCTTTATTTTCTTCGTGATGTTCAGCCGCAACCTGGCGCAGGTCGGGCAGCTTTCGCCCCTGCTGGCCGCCTGGATTCCAAGCCTGATTTTCAGCGGTATCGGCATTATTTTGTATCGGTTTGTACCAAAGTAAAGCGGGTTTTCAACCCGCGAGGACTGCCACCCGAACGGTTTCTTTGTTTCACGAACGGCAGTTCATACTTCATTTACCGTCGCCAAATAAAGCGGAAACCTCACCCACCCCGACTCATAATTTATAATTCACAATTCATAATTAAACCAAATGGACATCGCCGGCATGATGGGCAAGGTAAAGGAGCTGCAAGAAAAAATGCAGCAGGCCCAGGAAGACATTCAGCACCTCACCGCCACGGGCGAGGCGGGCGGCGGCCTCGTGCGGGCCACCGCCAACGGCCACCGCCGGGTGCTGAGCCTCGAAATTGACCCGTCGCTCTTCAGCCCCGAAGACCGCGAAATGCTGCCCGACCTCATGGTGGCCGCCGTGAACAAGGCCCTCGACAAAGCCGCCGAACTGGGGGCCGAGGAACTCAAGCGCCGCACCAGCGGCCTCATGCCCAACATTCCGGGGCTTGACCTGGGAAATTTTGGGGCCTGACCCCACCGGCCACCCCGGCGCCGCTGCCTGCGCCGACGTGGCCATCGTCGTCCTCAACTGGAACGGGGCCGGGTTTCTGCACCAGTTTCTGCCGGGGGTGCTGGCCCACGCCGACGGGGCGCGGGTAATCGTGGCCGACAACGCCAGCACCGACGACTCGGTGGAGCTGCTGGCCCGCGAGTTTTCGACCGTCGAATTGCTGCTGCTCGACTCCAACCTGGGGTTTTGCGAGGGCTACAACCAAGCCCTGCGGCAGGTGGATTCGCCGTACTTCGTGCTTTTGAACTCCGACGTGCAGGTGCAATCCGGCTGGCTGCCGCCGCTGCGGGCGCTGCTGGCCGCCAACCCGCGCATCGCCGCCGCCCAGCCCAAAATTCTGGCCCATGCCGCCCCGCGCTACTTCGAGTACGCCGGGGCCGCCGGCGGCTACCTCGACCGCCTGGCCTACCCTTTTTGCCGGGGCCGCCTCTTCGACACCCTCGAAGTTGACACCGGCCAGTACGACGACCCGCGCCCCGTGGCCTGGGCCAGCGGGGCCTGCTGCCTGGTGCGGGCCGCCGTGTGGCACGAGCTGGGCGGCCTGGAGCCGGCTTTTTTCGCTCATATGGAGGAAATAGATTTCTGCTGGCGGGCGCGGAATGCGGGCCACGAAATCTGGTACGCCGGGGGCGCGAGCGTAGTGCAGCACGTCGGGGGCGGTACGTTGCCCAAGTCCAACCCGCGCAAAACTTACCTCAATTTTCGCAACGGCCTGGCGCTGCTCTACAAAAACGCGGCCGACCAGGAACTACGCGGGGCGATGGCGCAACGGGTGGTATTGGATTGGCTGGCCGCCCTCAAATTCCTGCTGACGCTGAACCTGCCCGACTGCCGGGCCGTGCTGCGGGCGCACCGCCATTTTTGGGCGAAACGCGCTTATTGGCGGACGCGGCGGGCGGCGGGCGGCGTAAAAAAACCTGCCGGCGAGCAGGTGGGCGTGTACAATGGCAGCGTGGTGTGGGCGTATTTTTTTCGGGGAAAGCGAAAGTTTAGCGACATCGGTGTTCGGTTTTAGGTGTTGGGTTGGGTTTTCGGGGTTGGGTATCAAAAATTGGAAGCAGGCTCCATAGAGGCCCAACACCCAACACCTAAAACCGAACACCTAAAACCCAACACCTAAAACCGAACACCTAAAACCCAACACCAAGAACGCAGAACACCCAACACCAAGAACGTAACGACTTTATAAGGCCCCCTACAAATCCCACACCGTGCGGCGCTGCTCGCGCATGGCGCGGCGCACGTTCAGCCAGAAAGCCCCGGCGAAATAGAGCACGATGGGCGAGCCAAACGTGAAGAACGACGCGTACACGAACGAGAGCCGGACGCTGCGCGTACTGAAGCCCCAACGCTGGCCCAGGGCCGAGCAAAGACCAAAAGACTGCGTTTCGAGGTAGTCGGTGAGGCGTTTCATGGGGCGTGGGTGAGGCGAAGATAAGGCGACTGGTGGGGCTGCCGATGGCCGAAGATACGCGGCCAGCCGCGTTTACGCAAATTGCGGCGGCTAATTTTGCGCTGCGGACCGGCCGCCGCCCGGTTAGTACGGGCCAGCAGGGAGGCGTGTTATCGTTAGCAAAAGATATTTTGAGTAACACCAAGTTAGCGGCTGCGGCCGGGATGATGGCCTTGTTGTGGGGCGGGTTGCCGGCTTGTTCGCCGTTACCGAAGGTGCTGAAAGCTGCCGAGGCCGGCCGCCGCGTACGGGCCACGCCCGCCCCGCTCGCCGCCAGCGGCGAGGCCGTTCCCTTCGAGGTAATGGCCCGCGTGCCGGCCCACCACCTCCGCAAAGGCGTGGCCTACGAGCTGCTGCTGCGCTACCGCTACGACCACGGCCTGCGCGACGACACCCTGGGCCGCCTGAGCTTTGTGCCCGGCAACTACACCTACGACGAGGCCGACCGCCGCTTCGTGGTCATCACCCAGCGCTTCGTCGTCGCCAACACGCCAGCCCACCACCCCGGCCAGCTCCTGGCCCGCGCCCAGGTGCGGGCCCTCCAGCCCCACGGCCGCACCCTGGCCGCGCCCGCCGACAGCCTGCTCGCACAGGGCATTGCCGACCCCGCCCGCCGCGTAGTGCGCGAAGACACCGCCCTGGCCCTGCTGCCCGAAGCGGCCAGCCTGCAAACCAGCGGCACCAAAATCCTGCCCTTCTACTTCGACGACGGGCAGTGGTTCATCCGCTCGTCGCTCGGCACCAACATTGCCGCCCTCGAAGACCTGATTGACGCCAACCAGCGCACCAAACGGGTGCTCATCGTGGCCGGCCACGCCCCCGACTCGCTCGATGCCGCCAACCCCTGGCTGGCCAGCAAGCGCGTGCGGATGCTGCGCTACTACTACCAGCAGCGCGTCAAAAACTTTTCCTACCTCAACCGCCCCGAGGACATCGTTTTCGACACCCTGGCCTACCGCCAGCACTGGGAATTTTTTCTGCAAAAGGTGGCGCAGTCGGCCCTCAAGCCCGCCCAGCAAGATTCGGTGGTGGTCCTCATCAACGACTTTCCCGGCACGTTTGCTCAGAAAGAAAAGGCCCTGCACCGGCTCACGTACTTTGACTACCTGGAGGACTACATTTACCCGGTGCTGCGCTTCGGCACGGTGGCCGTGACTTACACCGCCGCCCCGCGCTACCAATCGGAAATCTATTTGCTCTCGAAGAAGATTGTCGAAAAGCAAGTAGAAACCGACGCCCTCACGCCCGAGGAGCTGCGCTTTTCGGCCACCCTCACGCCGCTGCTGGCCGAAAAGCAACGCATCTACGAAGTGGCCAGCGCCAGCACGGCGAGCTGGGAAGCGTTTCATAACCTGGGCGTGGTGCTGCTCTGGCGCTCCGAAAAAGAGTCCAACCCGAAGGTCATCCGGGCCTACCAGCGGCGGGCGGCGGTCAATTTTACGCTCGCCGCCCACCGCAACCCCACGGCGGCCCTGTTTTACCGCGCCGCCACGGCCCACCACCGCGCCAACGACCGCCTCGAAGCCCTCCAGAACTACGCCTACGCCCTGCGCACGGGCGGCCCGCGCCCGTTGCTGCAAAAAATCATCGGCGACAAAGCGGCCCTGGAAATCGAAATCGGCCAGCCCGACGAGGCCCTCCGCACCCTGCAATACGCCGGCACGGGCTACCAAAGCAGCATGAACCGCGCCCTGGCCTACGGCATCAAGGGCGCTTACGACCTGGCCGCCGCCCAGTACCAGGCCGCCGCCGCCGCCCGCCCCACGGCCGCCGCCCCGCCCTACGGCCTGGCCACCGTGGCCGCCCACCGCCACGACGAAACGGCCATGGGCCAGTACCTGCGGCAAGCTATTTTGCTCGATAGAAGCTACGCCAACCGGGCGGTGGAGGAGTTGGAGTTTCAGGAGTTTGCCGGTGGCAAAGTGTTTCGGGAGGCGCTGAAGTAGGGGGTGGTCTG
>JANYFQ010000180.1 GCA_025362615.1 Hymenobacter sp.
CATGAGAAGGCGGAAGCCTTGGTTAGAACATTTCTCATGTCTCGTGTCTCACGTCTTATGTCTTCCTAAGCATACGGCTCGGTTTCTTCGATTAGTACACGCGGCTCCACGCCTTCAAAAATGGGCGACTCGTTTTCGTCGCGTATCAGCTTGCCGCTGCCGGCCAGGGTGCCGAAGAAGTAGTACAGGCCGGGGATGATAATCACCCCGAACACGGTGCCGAACAGCATCCCGCCCAGCGCCGACGAGCCGATGGTGCGGTTGCCGATGGCTCCCGCCCCGGTGGCCAGCACCAGCGGAATAAGCCCGGCAATGAAGGCAAAGGAAGTCATCAGAATGGGCCGGAAACGCACTTTCGCGCCCTCAATGGCCGCGTCGCGGACCGACATTCCTTCTTCGTGTTTCAGGGCCGCAAATTCCACAATCAGCACCGC
The DNA here is from genome assembly GCA_025362615.1 of Hymenobacter sp. Taxonomy (GTDB): domain Bacteria; phylum Bacteroidota; class Bacteroidia; order Cytophagales; family Hymenobacteraceae; genus Hymenobacter. The sequence continues at coordinate 435 of JANYFQ010000180.1, forward strand.
GTTTTTGCCCAGCAAGCCCACCAGCATCACCAGGCCCACCTGGGCGTAGATGTCGTTGGCCAGCCCGAATAGTTTGATGAACAAAAACGAGCCAAACACCCCGGCCACCAGCGAGAAAATCACGGCCAGCGGCAGCAGAAAGCTCTCGTACTGCGCCGCCAGCACCAAGTACACGAACACCAGCACCACCAGGAAAATCATGACCGATTCGTTGCCGCGCCCCACTTCGTCTTTCGACAGCCCGCCCCAGTCGATGGCGTAGCCGTGGGGGAGGCCCTGGGCCACTTCCTGCACCGCCTTGATGGCCTCGCCGCTGCTGTAGCCCTCGGCCGCCCCGCCCCGGATGGAGGCCGTGGTGTACATATTGTAGCGGTTGATTTCGTTGGCCCCCTGCGTCTTCACAATTTTCATGAAGGCCGAAAACGGCACCATTTCGCCCTTGTCGTTCTTGGCCCACATATTCAAAATGTCCTCCGGCAGCTTGCGGTACTCGGGCGAAGCCTGCACAAACACCTTGAAAAAACGCTGGTATTTGATGAAACCCAGCTCGTAGGTGCTGCCCACCAGGATGCTCAGCGTGTTCATGGCGTTGCCGATGCTCACGCCTTTTTGCATGGCCAGCTCGTTGTCAATCTTCAGTTCGTACTGCGGGTAGTTGGCCGAGAAGAAGGTGAAGAGGCCGGTCATCTCGGGCCGCTTTTTCAGCTTGGCCATGAACTCGGCGTTCACCTTTTCCAGGGCTTTGTAGTCGCCGGAGTTGGTTTTGTCGAGCAGTTGGAGCTGGAACCCCCCGGCCGCGCCGTAGCCCGGCACCGCCGGCGGCTCGAAGAATTCGATGGTCGCGCCCGGAATCTGGCGGGCTTTTTCTTCCAGCTTTTCGATGATTTCGGCGATGGATTCCTTGCGTTCCGACCACGGTTTCAGGTCAATCATGCACGTACCGGCGTTGGAGCCGCGGCCTTCGGTGAGGACTTCGTAGCCGGCCAGGGTCGAGATGTTGTTGATGCCGGGCACGTTCTGGGCCAGGTCGCGCAGGCGCTTGCTCACGGCGTTGGTTTGCTCGAGCGTGGTGCCGGGCGGGGTTTGCACGATGGCGTAAATCAGGCCCTGGTCTTCGCTCGGGATGAAGCCCGCCGGCAGCCGCGCCGTGATGGCCCAGGTGCCCAGCCCGAAGGCCAGCAGCATGGCAAAGGTGACGAGGCGGTTGGCCACAATCAGCCGCAGCAGCCCCACGTAGGCGTTGGTCAGCTTCTCAAAACCCCGGTTGAAGGCATCGAAGAAGCGCTGCAAGAGGTTTTGCTTCTTGGGCTGCCCGTGGTGGTTTTTCAAAATCATGGCGCACAGCACCGGGGTCAGGGTCAGGGCCACCACGCCCGAAATGACGATGGCCGTGGCCATCGTAATCGAAAACTGCCGGTAGAAAATGCCCACCGGCCCGGTCATGAACGACACCGGCACGAACACCGCCGTCATCATCACGGTGATGGCGATGATGGCCCCGCTGATTTCGCCCACCACTTGCCGGGTGGCGTTGTAGGGCGAGAGGTGTTCTTCCTCCATCTTGGCGTGAACGGCCTCAATCACCACAATGGCGTTATCGACCACAATGCCAATCGAGAGCACCAGCGCGAACAGCGTAATCATGTTAATAGTCAGCCCAAACGCCTGCATGGCCACAAACGAGCCGATGAGCGACACCGGCACGGCAATGGCCGGAATGAGCGTCGAGCGCCAGTCGCCCAAAAAGATGAACACCACCAGCGCCACCAGCAGGAAAGCATCGCGCAGGGTGTGCAGCACGTTCTCAATCGAAGCGTCGAGGAAGTTCGACACGTCGTAGGTGATTTTGTAGTCCATGCCCGGCGGGAAGCTGTTCTTTTTCAGCTCCTCCAGCTTGGCCTTCACTTCCTTGATGACGTCCGAAGCGTTGGAGCCGTAGGTTTGCTTGAGCACGATGGCCGCCGAGGGGTACTCGTTCAGGTTGGAGTAGATGTCGTAGTATTCCGAGCCCAGCTCCACGTTGGCTACGTCCTTGAGGTGCAGGCTTTCGCCGTTGGCGTTGGCCCGCAAAATCACGTTGCGGTACTGCTCCACGTCGTTGAAACGGCCCTGGTAGCTCAGCACGTACTCCAGCGCCTGCGCCTGCTTGCCATCGGCCCGCCCAATGCGGCCCGGCGAACCGATGACGCTTTGCTCGTCGAGGGCCTTCATCACGTCGTCCACCGACAGGTTGTAGGCCCGCATCCTATCGGGCTTCAGCCACACGCGCATGGCGTATTGGCGGCTGCCCAGGATGCTGGCCCGCCCGATGCCGCTCAGGCGCTGCAGTTCGGGTATCATGTTCACGCCGGCGAAGTTGAAGAGGTACTTCATGTCGGTGTTCTTGTCTTTGGAATACAAGTTCACATACATCAGCATACTGGGCACCACGCGGTTTACGATAACGCCTTCGCGCTGCACCAGCACCGGCAGGCGGTTGAGCACCTGGGCAATGCGGGTGTTCACGTTCACGACGGCCTGGTCGGGGTTGGTGCCGAGGTTGAACACAATCTGAATGTTGGCCTCGCCGGCGCTCACCGCGTCGGAGGTCATGTATTTCATGCCCGGCACGCCGTTCACGGCCTGCTCCAGCGGTATCAGCACCGACTCGGTGAGCACCTTGGCGCTGGCCCCCGGATAGGAGGCGCTCACCATCACGAGCGGCGGCGAAATTTCGGGAAACTGCGACGTGGGCAACTGCACAATGGCCAGCGCCCCCAGCAACACAATGGCCACCGAGATGATAATGGCGAATACCGGCCGGCGAAGAAATTTACTGAACATAGCGGATTAATTGTTTAATTGTTGAATTGCTTAATTGTTGAGCGGTAGCCCACTCGTCGGACGAATCGCCCGCAGGGCTTCGTCCGACGAGTGCGGTGAGAATGACTCGCGTCAGAATCGTTCGTAGGGCAGCCTGCGTGGCAGTGGTCGGACGAATCGTCCGACC
>JANYFQ010000181.1 GCA_025362615.1 Hymenobacter sp.
GATGAGAACGAGCAGGCCTGGCGACAGCACGTGACCGTGAAAAAGCTGCCCGGTGTGCAGGTGCGGGTACCCGGCGGCGGCTTACGCTCGCAAGTGGCTCAGGCCTTCGCCGTGCAGGAAGTACCCACGTATTTCCTGGTGGGCGAAGATGGTACCTTCCTCAATACCAAGCCTAAGCGCCTGAGCAGCCGCGCCGCCGTGGACGAAATTAACCAGTCGTTCGGCAAGGCCAGCACCTATACGAGCACGCTGGAGATGGGCAAATATTAGCGGTTTAAGGGTTGAACCGGGGAGCGGGCAAGCGGCTGAAAAGCGGCTTGCCCGCTCTTTTTTCAGCCCCGCGCCTCAAACGCTGCCCGGGCCTCTTCCAGCGCGGCCAGCACGGCGGCCCGCTGGGCCAGCAGCTCTTGCCCCAGGGCGGGCTGCTGCCGAAACAAGCGCCGCGCCCGCAGCCGGCGCAGGCGGTCGGCGAGCTGGGTGTAGTAGCTGAGAGCGTAGAAGCCGGCCACGGGCATACTCAGCACGAAAAGGGCCGTGAGGGCGGGGCGGTGCAGCAGCCAGTGCTGGGCGGCGGCGGCCTGCGCGGTGTAGGCCAGCGGGAAGGTTATCATGCCCACAATGAGCATGATGGGGGCCACGAATTCGACTTCTTTGGTGGCGCGGGCGGCCACCATACTGGGCAAAATGTAGGGCAGGTAATTGGTGACGACGCCGTAGGCCCACACGGGGGCCCCGAACACGAGGTTGAGCAGGCCGGCGATGCTGCCCCGGCGTTCGCCGTCGATGGCTTCGTCGGAGAGGCGGTGGTGGTGCAGGGCGGCGAGGTAGTCGGCCAGGCATTGGCGCACGGCGGCGAGCTGGGCGGGCTGCTGCTGTTGCAGCCAGGCCAGGGCCACGAGGAGTTGCTGGCTGAGGCGGAAGTTGTCGTAGAGCGTGGCCGGGTCGTCGTCGGGGTTGAGGTGCGAGCCGAAGGTGCGCTCGATTTGCTGCACCAGGGCATCGTCGGCCGCGTCGGCACTCACGACGAGGCGGCGCTCGAGGCCCTCGCGGATGCGGGCCGTGAGGGCTTCGGCGGCGGCCTCGGGGCTTTGGGCGTAGAGGGCGGCGTACTCGGCCACGGCAATGGGCGGGGCCACGTTGAGGAGCACATCGGACCGAAACCGGGCGGGGTCGAAGTAATTGACGGCCACCGGCACCACGCGCAGGCCCAGCTTGAAGCCGTGCCGGGCTTCGGCCCCCAGTGCAATGCGGGCGGCCCCGGTTTTGAGGGGCCGCAGGCGGCGCTCGCTCACGCTCGTGCCCTCAGGAAAAATCATGAGGGTGCCGCCGCGCCCCAGGTAATCGAAGCAGCGCCCGAAGGTGGCCTCGTTGCGGGCCGCCTGCTGGGCCGGCGTGAGCGGCGGCGCGCCCGGCTCCACGTCCTGCGCCCGGAAGATGGGAATGGAGTTGCCGGACTGCAAAATGGCCCGGCTGACAGGGTTCTTGAAAAACGTGCTTTTGGCCAGAAACGCAATGGGCTCGCGCCGGTTGATGGCCGAGAGCAGCGGGTCCATGAGGGTGTTGGGGTGGTTGCCGGCCAGCAGCAGCGGCCCGGCCAGGCGCAGGCGCTCGGGGTGCCGCAATTCAATCCGTCGAAAAAAAACGCGCAGTGCCACCTGCACCAGGGGCTTCATGACGGTGTAGAAGAGCATGGGGGATAAACCGCTAAATTATTGGTTTTTAAGATTTAGGTGTTGGGTGTTGGGTGTTGGGTGTTGGGTGTTAGGTGTTAGGTGTTGGGTGTTGGGTGTTGGGTGTTGGGTGTTAGGTGTTCACTCTCTAGTTTTCAATACCCAACACCTGAAACCCAACATCTGAAACCCAACACCTGAAACCCAACACCTAAAACCCAATACCCAACACCCAATACCCAACACCCAATACCCAACACCCAACACCTAAAACCCCAACCCCAACTCAATTCATTGCCCTCAGCGCAGCATCAGCGGCAGGGTGATGGCCACGGCCACGGGTTTGCCGGCTTGCTGGCCCGGTGTCCAGGCTTCGTCGGCGGTGACTTGGCGGAGGGCGGCGCGGATGGCCTGGGCCAGGGCCTTGCCTTCGGCGGAGTTCTTGGAGGTTTTGTTGCTGGGGGCGGGCACGGCATCGGGCAGCCCGATGCGGCCGTCGTTGCCGACGACAAAGCGCAGCAACCAGCGCCCGCTGGCGTGGGGGCCGGGCGGAAACTTAACGGCGGCCACCAAATCGTCGAGCAGCTTGGGGTAGCCGCCGGGAAACTCCGGCATCTGCTCGGCCAGCTCCAGCGGGGGCAGCACGTCGCCGGGCTTGGGCGGGCGCGGGGCGCTTTGGGCCTGAACGACAGTGCTTAAGAGCAGAACAATGCCAGCAGTCAGTGAAATTACTGGGCCGTGACTACGGCGCTGCAAGTTGGTCTTTGGCATAGCTGATGAAGAGCGTGAGGCAGCCTAACGACATCGTTTGGCCCAGTGAAGCTACGCACAGTTTTCAATGCCGCCGCCGCAAACTCATTTTAATAAAGCTTATGCGGCAAAGTTAGTTAGATTAACACGGGAGGCAGGGTCGTACTTTTGGGGATGAATTATCCAGCCCTCCGGGAGCGGCCGACGCAGTTTTTGGCCTTGACCAGCCTGCATCCGGCTGAATTTGACGACC
>JANYFQ010000254.1 GCA_025362615.1 Hymenobacter sp.
CGTTTGGTGACGCATTGCCAACCAACAATTCACTCATCCACTCATTCGCTCACTCACTCATTTTTTTTGTGGCCGGGCGGTCCACAATCTCCAACAAAACTGCGTAAAAAGGACGGCCGCTGAGGCGAGCCAGCAGCCAGGCGTAGAAGCTGCGGGCTTGCAGGTCGTCGCGGCGGTGGGGCACGAGGGCGGTGAGTTGCTCGGTGGTATGGCGCAAGGCCTGGCGCTGAACTTCGGCTAAATCGTTGTGCTGCAACACTTGGCGCACCAGCGCGAGGTATTGCAGCACGTAGCCGAAGGGGCCGCCGGGCGCGGCGGGGTCGGGGTAGCGGTCGCGGAGCAGGCGCTCGGTGGCCCGCAGGCGGTCGAGGGCCAGGTCGTCGTGGCCCATTTCGGCCAGTACCAGCATCTCGCTCAGCATTTTGGCCAGCAGCCAGGCCAGGCCCATGCGCTGCTCGTACCAGTGGTCGGAGCGGCCGAGGCGGGCGAGTAGCTGATTGGCGCGGGCAAAGTCGGCAGCCGCAAAGTAATGAAACGCCAGTTGCAGGCGGGCCGTCAGCTCGCCGGTGAGGGGCAGGGCCGGGATGCGAGCCAGCACTTCGTTGAGCAACTTGATGCTGAGGTTGTTGCTGCCCCGGAAAGCTTCGGCGGCGGCCAGTAGCAGGGCGAATCGGGGCGTGAATTCGGCGTGTTCGCGCTGACGGCCGGTGGCCAGCAGGGCGCGGCCCTCGGTGGCGCGGGCGGCGGCTTCGGCAAAGTGGCGCGAACGGTAGTGGGCGTGGGCCAGCATATAAAGCAGCCGCAGCTGGTGGCCCCGGTGGGCCGGCCCAAAGCCGTGGCGGCGCTCCATGAGGCCGTAGCAGCGCTCCAGAAAAGCGGCGAAGCGGGCAAAATCGCCGCGCACGAGCATGGCGTTGCGGGCAATGCCCATGAGGCGGGCCAGCAGGGCGGGCGAGCGGGCAAAGGCCTCCTGTAAATCGTACTCGCGCAATACGTCCTGCACAGTTTGCTCGAACGAGGCCGCCCAGTCGGCGGTGGGCAGCGCCCCGGCGGCGGTGCGCGCCTGGCGCAGGCGCTGGCGCAGGAGGCTGTCGGCGATGTTGGCGCGTTCTTCCTCGTCGGCGGCTTTTTTGTTGCGGTGGCGGTGGGTCAGGATGTCGGCCAGCGGCTCGGCGTGGGGCGAGTGGGCGTGCTGAATTTGCAGGTTGTACGCCGCGTTCAGCGGCTCGTACTGCTCGTTTTGCCGGGCCTGCTTTTCGGCTTTGCGGAGGATGGTCCAGGCCAGGCGCGGCACCCCGACTTCAAATAAATACTGGGCCAGGGTAAGCTGCCCGCGCACCGAGGCCGTGGCCGTGGCATCGCAGCGGCTCTGGCGCAGCACCAGAAAATCGGTGAGCTGGAGCAGCAGGCGCTTGCGCAGGGCGTAGTAGGCCACGGGGTTGGGCGCGTCGGGGTAGAGCTGGGCAATGAGGGCAGCGGCGGGCAACTCCTTGGGCCGCAGCAACAGCTCGCAGAGGCGGGCGTCGAGGCGGCCGTTGGCGCGTTGGCGCTGGCCTTGCAGAAAGCGGGCGAAGTCGAGACGGTCGTCGGCCGAAAACGTGAGCAGGGTGGTGCGAAGGTCGTCCATAATAAGGGCAAGATTACGCCCTAATCGTCGGTTATGCAAATCAAAGTAATATTCTTTTTTCTTGTGTTAGTCACTAGAAATGAGCTGGCTGCGATATTCAAAAGACATTTTAAAAGTCTGATTTCAACGAAAGTCGCGTTGTAAGTATCTTCGACCGGGCCCCACCTTTGACCCATGCTTTTCCCCTCCCCCATTTTTTCAACCCCCAACCCATGAAAACCCTCTACACCTGCCTGCTCCTGTTGCTCTGCCTGGCCGTTGGCCCGGCCCTCGCCCAAGACCTTCTCATGCGCCGCACCGGCGAAGAAATTCAGGTCAAAGTCCTCGAAATCACGCCCGCCGAAATAAAATACCGCCGCACCGACAACCCCGACGGCCCGCTCATCAGCGTGTGGCGCACCGACGTGTTCATGATTCGCTACGCCAACGGCACGAAGGAAGTATATGACCAGTACGGCCGCTCAGCAGCACCTGCGGCCGTTCTGGCCGCGCCGGGGGCAGCCGGCACCGGCAGCGGTACGGCCCCCGTTCCGGGGGCTGTGCCCACCCTATCGGCCGCTGCCCCCGACGACATTCTGCTCGATGAAGCCATTCACCTCGACGGGCCGCGCCTGGGCTTCACCGTTCTCACGGGTGGCGTCCTCGACAAGGCCCAGGAGCGCCTGCCCGAACTCAGCCCCTTCCTCACCCAGTTTGGTTGGCAGTTTGAAAGCCGCTTGTTTCGGCTGCCCAACGGCGTGAGCGCGGTGGCCGAGTTCATTCCGTTGGTGGGCGGGCTGGAGCAAGGCCAGTTCATCCCCAGCATCAGCGGCATTTTGGGGGTGCGCGGGCCAAAGGGCTTCGAGTTTGGCCTGGGGCCGAACCTCACGCCCCTGGGGGCCAGCCTGGTGCTGGCTGTGGGCACCTCGTTCCGCTCCAACGGCATCAACTTTCCGGTGAACGTGGCCGTGGTGCCCGGCAACGGCGGTGCCCGCATCAGCCTGCTGGTGGGCTTCAACGCCCGGCGGCGGTAAGGTACTGGCAATCTGTTTTCAACCTGAATTCTCACTTCTCATGAGAACCCTCGTTTGCTTCCTGCTTGTGCTGCTGGCCGCCGCCAGCCGCACCGCCGCCCAGCCCGCCATCGCCCCTGCGAGCGACGTCATCCTGCGCTCCGACGGCGCTGAAATTGCGGGCCGGGTCGTCGCCATCACGCCCGTATCGGTGCGCTACCTGCCCCCGGCCAGCGCCGACACCCTGCGCCTGGCCGCCGCCGAGGTATTCATGGTGCGCTACGCCAACGGCACCCGCGAGGTGCTGCACCCGGCGATGGCAGCCACCTCTGCCGCCCACAACGCCGCGCCCGACCTGCTGCCCGGCCTCGACGATGCCGAGCGCACGGCCCTGGGCCGCCGCGATGCCCGCCGCAACTACCGCAGCAGCGGGCCGTTCTGGGGCGCGTTGGGCGGTAGTTTTTACGGAGGACCGGTGTTTGGATTGATTGCACCGGTCGTTATTGCCCCGCACGCCATCGCTCCGCAACACCTCGGTGCCCCACAGCCCGAACTTCTTCCCGACCATGCCTATGGCAACGCTTACGGTCAGGAAGCCCAACGGCTCAAGCGCAACCGGACCTGGGCCGGTTACGCCACGGGCAGTGCGCTGAGCATGGCGCTTTTGTACGTGCTTTTGGCCAACAGCCCGTCTTTCTGATGAATTGGAGCAGCGGACTTTTGCCGCTGCCCGCACCCCGGTAGCCAAAGAAAACTTCTTGTCTTGTAGTCCCGTACACAAGTCAAACCTTTCCCACCTAACCCCCAACCCCACTACCCATGGACCTCAACAACAACAACCTCGACGACCAAACCGAGTTGAAAGCACGCGGCAACTGGAACCAAGTAAAAGGCGAAGCCAAGCAGAAGTGGGGCCAGCTCACCGACGACGACCTC
>JANYFQ010000285.1 GCA_025362615.1 Hymenobacter sp.
GGGCCAGTTGGGCGCACAGCTCCACCAGCTTCGCCGGCGGCAGGCGCTTGGTGGCGTGCTGCGCCCCGATGGCCACGGCCACGTAGCCGCCGGCAAAGCCGGCGGGCAGCGTGGCCAGGGCCACTTCCTGGCCGGCGGGAATGAAATAATCGAGCCCCTGACCATCGTCCGCAATGCCCAGCGGCGCGGCGGCGGCCAGGTAGCGCTGCACGATATGCACGCGCGGCAGCTTATCAATCCTGAAATTGACCAGCAGCCACTTCTGCCAGTTCAGCTTATCGAAACTGCTGGATTTCACGCCCAGCCGCAGCTTGATGAGCCGGGTGCGCAGGTTGTGGTGCAGGTCGATAACATAGTCGAACTGCTCGGCTTTCAGGGCTTCCACCAGCTCGCCCAGGCTGCCGGTGAGGCAATGCACTTTGACGAGGTAAGGATTGGTTTCCAGCAAACTGCGGTAGGCGGGCTTGGTGGCAAAATGCACCTGAGCGCCCGGCACCTGCCGCGCCAGCGCCCGCACCACCGGCGTGGTAAGAACGATGTCGCCGATGGAAGAAAAGCGGAGAACGAGAATTTTCATTTTTTAGCTGCAAGCTACAAGCTGGGGCAGGCCCTTGCACTGGCTTGCGGCCTGCCGCTCATTCCTTACCCGAACAGCGAATTTTTAAACTCCAGCGGCGGCCTGATAGCTGCTTTGCGGGCTTCAAAATAAGCTGCTATTTCCTCCACCGACTTGGCGTTGAACGTCATGTCTTTGGTTAAGTGGCCTTTGCGGCCCATCAGCACGCCGTAGCGCATGTCTTCGTAGCCGTTGGTGTGGTGGGCATCGGGGTTGATGCTCAGGGGCACGCCCTGGTCCAGGGCGTAGCGCACCCAGCGCCAGTCCAGGTCCAGCCGCCAGGGGTTGGCGTTGATTTCGATGATGACCCGGTGCTGGGCGCAGGCATCAATCACGGCTTTGTAGTTGATGGGGTAGCCCTGCCGGCGCAGCAGCAGGCGGCCGGTGGGGTGGCCCAGCATGGTGGTATACGGGTTTTCGATGGCGCGGAGCAGGCGGTTGGTAGCCTTCGCTTCGTCCATTTTCAGGTTGGAATGCACCGAGGCCACCACGAAATCGAAGCTGGCCAGCACGTCGTTGGGGTAGTCGAGCGAGCCGTCGCCGAGGATGTCGCTTTCGATGCCCTTGAAGATGCGGAACGGGGCCAGTTCGGCGTTCAGCTGGTCGATTTCGTGGTGCTGCTGGCGTACGCGCTCCGCGCTCAGGCCGTTGGCGTAGTGGGCGGCCTGGCTGTGGTCGCACAGGCCCAGATACTGGTAATTGTGGTCGCGCAGCCAAGTGGCCATTTCGCGGATGCTGTGGTTACCATCCGAGTACGTGCTGTGGTTGTGCAGCGAGCCGCGCAGGTCGCCGTCTTCGAGCAGCTGGGGCAGTTTTTTTTCGGCGGCGAGGGCGATTTCGCCCAAGCCTTCGCGCAGCTCGGGCACGATGAATTGCAGGCCGGCGCGCTCGTAGAGGGCTTCTTCCAGTTGAAATTTCTCGCGCCGCGCCAGTTGGCGTAAGGTGATTGAGTGACTGATTGATTGAGTGAGTGGCTCGCTCAAATGCGCTTCGGCGGCCGAATTCAGGAAAACTTCGGTGGTGAAATCCTCCGGCTGTACCAGCAGCACCTCCACCCGCGTACCCGACTCGGTGGCCGTGCCGCGCCAGGCAAACGGCCCCGAGCGGCGCGGGTCGGGCGTGAGGCCGGGCGTGGCGTTCAGCAGCGCGTGGGCGGCGGCCGGCTGCCCGGTGGCGGCCACCAGACTCACGGTTTCCACGGTTTCGAGGCGGCGGCGGATTTCGCTGGCCACGGCCACCTGCCCGGTTTTCAGGCCATCGCGCAGGAGCTGGGCCAGCTCGTTGCCCAGCTTTTCGGCCTGCGGATAGAGAAGCTTGCCTTTGCTCTGGCCCGCAAATTCGAGGGCTTCGAGGATGCTGTCCTGGGTCTTTTTGCCGAAGCCTTTGAGCTGGCTCACCTGGTCGGTTTCGGCGGCTTCGCGCAGCTGCTCGATGGTTTCGAGGCCCAGCTCGCGCCACAGGCTGCGGATTTTTTTCGGGCCGATGCCCTTGATGCCCAACATCTCAACCACGCCGGGCGGGGTCACGTCGAGCAGGCGTTGCAAGTCGGAGAAAGTGCCGGTGTCGAGCAGCTCGGCCACTTTGGCGGCGGCGGTTTTGCTCAGGCCGGTGCGGTCGGGCAGGCCGGAGCGCTCCACTTCCGCCACCGGGAAGCTCAGGGCATCGAGGGCGCTGGCCGTGCCTTCGATGGCGCGGATTTTGAACGGGTTTTCGTCGTGCAGCTCCATGAGCTGGGCGGCCAGCTTGAAGGCACGGGTCAGGGCGCGGTTGTCCACGGGGAAGGGGGCTTTGGGGGAGCACGAAGGTAGTTTATCGGCCGTACCTTGCCGCTACTCCGGCTGTTACTTGCCCTTCCAACATGCCCAAACCCGCCGTATTTGCTCGTCTGCTGCCGGTTCTGCTTTTGCTGGCGGCCGCTTGCCAGCACCCCAAGCCCGCCGTTACCACATCTCCCGCCGCCCTGAAGCAGCTGGAAGGCACTTGGCTGGCCGCGTCCGAAGAAAACC
>JANYFQ010000365.1 GCA_025362615.1 Hymenobacter sp.
GATGAAGAACTATATAAAGGTTTTGAACCTGTTTTTAGAGATGGCGCAGGTTGCGGCGGCGCTCGCGCTCCAACTGCGCGGTGGTGCGCGGCGCGGCCGTTTTTCGGCGACGCTGCTGGGCAGCGGCGGGCAACGTCATGCCCAGGGCCAACGTCGTCGCTACCAAACAATTAATCCACCAAACCTTCGCCTTCCTCATGCACCTGCGTTTTGCCTTGCTACTGGGTGAACCGACGGCCGCCCCTACTTCATTTTGCTGTATCCTTTCGGGATGCTGAACGGAAATTCGAGCCGCTCGCCCACCGCTACCTTGTTGAAGTTGAGGCGGGCCGTGGTGCTGGCTTTGGGCTGCTCGGCCCGCACGTTCAAATCGTGCGCGAACGGCAAGCCAGCCGCTGCTTCCAAGGCCCGGAAATCGGCGTAGTCCACGGTAAGGCGGCGGCCGGTGGCGGCTTCTTCCAGCTTGAGCTGTTGCACCCGGCCGGCGGCCGACAGTAAGCGGTTCACGCTCAGCTTCTCTTGCGGGTAACTCACGCGCTGGCCCTCGGCCTCGGCCACCACCGTGGGCTTGGTGCCGGCGGGCGCGGGCAGGTAGTCGCCCAGCAGCAGGGCCTGCACCTGGGCGAAGCTCACGGGCACTTGCAGCATCCGGCTCAGGTAGTCGTAGCCGCCCACGAAGTAGCTCTTTTCCAGCCGGTTCACCACCCGCACCGAATCGGGCGTGAGCACGGCCCGCACGCCCTCAATGCCCAGCAACGACCCCGACACCCAGATAATGCTGTCGCGGCGCAGGCGCACGTTGAGGTTGGCCCCTTGCTCGTTGCCTTTGAGCGTAATCTGGGCTTTGCCCTTGGCGCTGAAGTAGGTAAAGGCCGTGTTGGTGGCCCGCACAGCCGGGCTGGCCGGGTCGGCGATGGGCGTGGACGTGCCCGGCCCGGCCGTGCTGCGCGTCGGCACGGCCTTGCGCTGGCAGCCGACAACCGCCAAAGACGCAGCTAAAATACTGACCAAAAACAATTTATTCATACAGCTTGCGGTCTTTTATCTTGCGGTCCAGAAACTCCGAGCCGCTGCCCGCCTTACGCGCCCGCTGCCACTCGGTTACGGCCCGCTCGCGCTCGTTGAGTTGCCAGAGCACGTCGCCGTAGTGTTCGATTACGGTGGCATCCTGGCTGGTAGTCAGCGCTTTTTCGAGGGTTGTGCGGGCACCGGCGTAATCCGTGAGTTTGTACAAAACCCAAGCGTAGGTGTCGAGGTAAGTGTCGGTACCGGGGGCAAGCTTGACGGCCTTGGCAGCGTACTCTTTGGCCTTGTCGAGCTTCTGCCCGCGCAACGACAAAAAATAGGCGTAGTTGTTGAGCGCCTGTAGGTTATCGGGTTGTTCAGCCAACGCCAGCTCATACGCCGCGTCCGATTTTTCGTACTCCTTCAGTTCGTGGTAGGCATCGCCGAGCTGGGCATCGAACTGGCCCAATAGCTCGGCATTATCGAGTGTCAGCTTACGGCCCCGCTCCAGGGCTTTCGTGGCCCGCAGGGGCTGCTTTTTGAGTTGGTGCCCCACGCCGTTGTAGAACCAGAGCGAGGCCTGGTTAGGGAATAATTCGAGGGCGCGGTCGGTGTGCGTCAACAGCGAGTCGGTCTGGTTCAACTCCGCATCAATGAGCACGACTTGCTGCCAGATTTGGAATTTTGAGTTATCCAAACGCAACGCCCTCAAATAGTTGTCGCGGGCCTCGCGCTTGTGCTCGGTGATGGTTTGGATGTCGCCGGCCACGGCAAACGCTTTGGCCTCGCGCGGGTGGGCCTTGACGGTAGCAGCGGCCAAATCGAGCACCGTTTGGGTGAGGGCCGGGTTGGGCAACTGCTTGATGTAGCCCACCAAAATCCGCACTTTGTCGTCAATATCGAGCGCCGGCGACTGAAACGCCAGCTTTATCTCGCGCTCAGAGTCAGCGGGGCGTTTCTGCTGCCGGTACGCATCGGCCAGCACCAGGTGGGCCTGCGGGTTGTCGGGGTCGAGCTTCAGCGCCTGCCGGGCCACGTCCATGGCTTCGGGCAGGCGGTTGTTGGAGGCATACATTTCGGCCAGGGCCAGCACGTAGCGCGGCTCCTCTGGGTTGGCGGCAATGAGCTTGCGGCCCTCGGCAATGGCAAGGTCTAACTTATTCTGCTTGAGGTAAATCTGCTGTTTTTTGAAGCTTACCTCGTCCACCTGCCCAAACTGTTGCTCGGCTTGTTCAAGGGTAGTCAGCGCCTCCGGCAGCTTGCCCTGCGCCAGGTACAAATCGGCCAGGTTGAAGAGGTAGTTGCCCGAATTGGGCACCACCTTGATGAGTGTGGCGTAGGTGCGGGCCGCCGCTTCAAACTGCTTCTGGCTGCCCTGAATCTGGGCCAACAGCAGGTAGTAGTAGGCGTTTTTGGGTTCGAGGCGGACCGCTGCTTCGGCGTAGTTGGCGGCATCGCGCAAATTGTTGCTCAGCAGGTTAGCCTCGGCAATTTTGAAGCTGATGGCGGCGTTGTCGGGGCTGAGCGCGTAGGCTTTCAGCAGGCGCTCCAGCGCTTTGTTGTAATCTTCGAGCAACACGTATTTTACGCCGTCCACAAACAGCGCCTCGCTCAATTCGCGGTCGCGGTTATTGAGCACGGTTTTGGGGCGGCGGGCCTCGGCGGCCACGCGGCGGGCCAGCTCGCGGCGTTCCTGCCGGGTAAGGCCGTCGGCCGGAGCCACCGGCGCTACCGGAGCCTGCGCCTGGGCCACGAAGGCCGTGCCGCCGGCAATCAGTAGGGCAAAAAACAGAGGGCGCATAAGCGAAAAGAAACCGCCAGCTAAGACGCGGCCTCCAAAATTACGGCGAAACGGCGGGCGCAGGCTGCTTTGGAAGTCAAATGTTCCCCAAACGCGGGGCTTCGTCCGGCCACTGCGGTGAGAAGGACTCGCGTGGACCACTCGTCGGACGAATTGCCCGCAGGGCTTCGTCCGACGAGTGCCCTACCGTCAGATTTTGAGCTGGTTGAAGTCGCCCAGGCTCAGGTCCTTCGGTGCGCCCACGACGCTGGCCGAATTGCCAATCATTGAGTTGGCTACCACCACGTTGCTCACCTCAGCAGCATTCTGCACAATGGCGTTGGAGAGGCGCGAATCGGTGATGCGCACGCCATCGCCGACGGAAACGTGCGGGCCGACCACCGAGTTGGTGATGACGGCATTTTCGCCCACGTACACCGGCTCGATGAGCACCGAGTTGGTGATGGTGGCCGATTTGGCAACCAGCAGCTCGCCGCGCTCATGCAGGTACTCCAGGTAGCGTCGGTTGGTGAACACCGTCGCGTCCTTGTTGCCGCAATCGAGCCACTCCGTCACTTGGCCGGGCACGAACACGGTGCCCTGATTTTTCATGTTTTCGAGGGCATTGGTGAGCTGGTACTCACCTTTGTCTTTAATGTCATTGTCGAGCAAATATTGCAGCTCGCGGCGCAGGTACTCGCCGTCCTGGAAGTAGTAGATGCCGATGATGGCAAGGTCGGACACGAACTCTTGCGGCTTCTCTACAAACTCCGTAATCTGGCCCTGTTCGTTGAGTTTCACCACCCCAAACGGACGCGGGTCTTCTACTTTCTGCACCCAGATGGTGCCGGGCACCGAGCTATCGAGCGTGAAATCAGCCTTGAACAACGTGTCGGCGAAGGCCACCACGAGCGGCCCGCTGAGGCTTTCCTGGGCGCACAGAATGGCGTGCGCCGTGCCCAGCGGCTCGTCCTGATACACGATGGTGCCCCGCGCCCCCACCGATTCGGCAATGGCCACCAGGCTTTTTTCCACCGTCGCGCCAAACGCCCGGCCGATGATAAACGCCACCTCGTCCACCGGCTCGCCGCAGACCTTGGCAATGTCCTCCACGAGGCGCTGCACGATGGGTTTGCCGGCAATGGGAATGAGCGGCTTGGGAACGGTGAGGGTGTGGGGGCGCATCCGCTTGCCCATGCCCGCCATCGGGACGATGATTTTCATATCACTGATTGTTAGACTGATTTTAGGTGATTGCCCTGACGGTTAGGTCAGGGCGGGCCGAAGATAGGGGTAGCGCGGGTTTTCAACCCGCGCGTGGAGGCGTCAGGTCAGTTTTTGGGGCGATGACGGCCCGACGCGCGGGTTGAAAACCCGCGT
>JANYFQ010000373.1 GCA_025362615.1 Hymenobacter sp.
AGTACCTATCCAACTATGCGGTGCGGGCGGGCGGCTTTTAGTCGCCCGCCCGCTCGTTGTCTGTTCGTCTTCACGCAGTCGCTCAACGATTAGCGGGCGGGCGGCGAAAAAAGCAGCCCGCCCGCACCCGACGGCCGCACCGTCTAGGCTGATAGGCTATAAGCACCAAGCACTGGGCACTAAGCACCAAAAACCATACTTGTCTTTCTCAAAAAAAACTGTACCTTTGCAGTCCTAAATTCAAAACATACCCCCCGTCGAGATGGCCAAGAAAGGAAACCGGGTGCAGGTTATCATGGAATGCACGGAGCATAAAACCTCTGGTATGCCGGGCACCTCGCGCTACATCACCACCAAAAACCGCAAAAACACGCCCGAGCGCGTCGAGTTGAAGAAATTCAACCCCATTCTGCGGAAAATGACCGTTCACAAAGAAATTAAATAACCCGCGACATGGCTAAGAAAGTAGTAGCTACCCTGAAAGTTGCCGGCGGCAAAGACTGGGCGAAAGTAATCCGGGCCGTCAAATCGGAGAAAACCGGCGCATATACCTTTAAGGAGGAAATGGTGCTGGTGGATAAAGTACAGGAATTTCTGGCTACGGGCAACAAATAAGCGCCCGCGAGCTTGTTCGATAAGTAAAAAAGTCCCACCTTCGTGGGACTTTTTTTGTGTTGTGCGTCTAAGCGGTGCCTGGTGCGGGGCTACGCACCGTGCCGGAGTGTTGCGGGCTTTCAGCCCGTGCCCCAGGCCGAAATCGTGCAACTGATTGCCGTTCAATGATTGCCGGCGGGAAGCCGGCGGCACTTCGGCGCGGGGCACCGCCCTGCGCCAACCGCACAAAACCTATGGGCCTCTTCGATTTTTTTAAGAAAGACAAGGAAAGCACCGTGCAGCAAACGGCGCTGGACGTGGGCCTGGAGAAAACCAAAACCAGCATTTTTGAGCAGCTCAGCAAGGCAGTGGCCGGCAAAAGCACGGTGGACGAAGCCGTGCTCGACGACCTCGAAACCCTGCTCGTTCACGCCGATGTGGGCATCGAAACCACCGTCAAAGTCATCGACCGCATCGAGAAGCGCGTGGCCCGCGACAAGTACGTAGGCACCGGCGAGCTGGACCGTATTTTGCGCGAAGAAATTGCCGGGCTGCTCGAAAACAACACCACCGGCTCGATGGCAGTGTTGGAACGCGCTGACCGCGCCAACGGCCAACCGTTTGTCATCATGGTGGTTGGAGTGAACGGCGTGGGTAAAACGACCACTATTGGCAAGCTGGCGCACCGCTTCCACAGCGCCGGCAAAAAAGTGGTGCTGGGCGCGGCCGACACCTTTCGGGCCGCCGCCGTGGACCAACTCATCATCTGGGGCGAGCGGGTGGGCGTACCCGTCGTCAGCCACGGCATGAACACCGACCCCGCTTCGGTGGCCTACGATGCCATCCGCAAAGGCGTTGAATTACAGGCTGATGTGGTCATCATCGACACCGCCGGCCGCCTGCACAACAAGGTGAACCTGATGAACGAATTGAGTAAAATCAAGCGCGTCATGCAAAAAGTCATTCCTGATGCGCCGCACGAGGTGTTGCTCGTGCTCGACGGCAGCACCGGCCAGAATGCTTATCAGCAGGCCCGCGAGTTCACCAAAGCCACCGAAGTCACGGCCCTGGCCATCACCAAGCTCGACGGCACGGCGCGGGGCGGCGTGGTCATCGGCATTTCCGACCAATTGAGCATTCCGGTGCGCTACATTGGGGTGGGGGAGAAGATGACGGACCTGCAATTATTTGATAAGCACACGTTTGTGAACTCCTTGTTCAAAAAATAACGACTGTTTTCTTCGCTATGGAAATCAACACCCTTGCCGTTGTCGGGGCGGGTACAATGGGCCTGGGTATTGCCCAACTCGGCATTCAGCACGGCCTGACAACCATCTTGTTCGACCTTCGTGCCCCGGCGCTGGACAAAGCGCGGGCAGCCATTGCCGCCAGTTTCGACAAACTGGTGTTGAAAGGCAAACTTACCGTAGAAGCTCGTAACGCGGCCCTGGCTCGCCTGACCTGCACCACCGCGCTGGCCGACGTGCGGGCCGACTGCATCATCGAAGCAGTAGTGGAGCGGCTGGAGGTGAAGCACCAGTTGTTTAAAGATTTAGCGGCCTTCAATTCCCCGGCTACCGTCCTGGCTTCCAACACGTCGTCGTTGCCGATAACGCAGTTGGCGGCCCCGGTGCCGGGACCGGAGCGGGTGGTGGGAATGCACTTTTTCAACCCCGCACCCGTCATGCCGCTGGTCGAAGTCATCAGCGGCGTGGCCACGGCACCCGCCGTGGCCGATGCCGTGGAGGCACTCGCCCGCCGCCTGGGTAAAACCCCCGTGCGGGCCGCCGACGCGCCCGGTTTCATCGTGAACCGCGTGGCCCGGCACTACTACGTCGAGAGCCTGCTGGTGGTGGAAGAAGGCGTGGCCCCGTTGGAAGTAGTAGATGAGTTGCTGGAAGCCAGTGGATTTAAAATGGGGCCTTTCCGGTTGATGGACCTGATTGGCGTGGACACCAACTTCGCCGTGACGAGCGCCATGTTCAACTCGTTTTTCCAAAACGGCAAGTTCCGGCCGAGCCGCTTGCAGCAGCAGAAGGTGGATGCCGGGCACCACGGGCGTAAATCGGGGCAGGGATTCTACAACTATGAGTTGGGAGCTAAAAGCTGAGCGTTCAAATTGCTCATGGCCACTGCGCCCACTGCTGCGCAAACACTTAAACGACCATCAGTCATGCGCCGCGTTTCATTCCTCATTTTTCATTCTGCATTCCTCCTTATCACCGCCTGCGGCTCGGACAGCACCACGCAGCAGCAAATTCCGTACGGTGTGGTCAATCTCAGCATCGACCTTACCAATCAGCAATACCGGGCGTTGCGGGCGGATAACGGGGCGGTGCTGTTTGAGAAAAACGGCCCGGTTGGTCCGGCTGGGGTGAAAGGAGTAATTCTGGTGCGTCAGAATGCCCAGAGCTATTTGGCGTTCGAGCGCAACTGCCCCTACCAGCCCTACGATGCGTGTTCGCTGGTGCGTTTGGACCGCAGTGCCTTGTTTTTGCGCGATACGTGCTGCAACTCGCAGTTCGATTTGCGCGGGCAGGTGACGGGCGGCCCGTCGGCCCGGCCGCTGTTGCAATACAGCGTCAGCCTGCAAGGCACCCAGCTCACCGTGGTGAATTGAGGTCCTGACAAGTTTATTTGAAAAAAGGCGGCAAGCACTTGCGTGGGTGCGGCCCAGGTCCTTACCTTTGCAGTCCGAAAACGCCGGATTTCGGATAGAATTGCTTCCTTAGCTCAGCCGGTTAGAGCATCTGACTGTTAATCAGAGGGTCCCTGGTTCGAGCCCAGGAGGGAGCGCTAAGCACTTGAAAGCCCGCCCCAACCGGCGGGCTTTCTTAGTTTCCAGCGCATAGGGGCACATTTGGGGTTTGGCTGTTCGGTTATCGTCGGCTATCTTTGGGGTGAAACCGGGACACAGAACGGGACAAGAACCGGGACATAACCCAGGAAAGATGATTAGCCCTACTGCCTTTAAACGGAAAATCAGCGTGCGGTTTTATCTGCGGCTGACTGCTAAAAACCAGAACGGAATGTGCCCGGTACGCCTCACGGCGCGGTGGCACGGCGAGGAAATGCAGCGGGACACGGGGGAGGTGGTGTTGCCAGAGCGGCCGGGGAAGGGTGGAATTGTTGAAGTGCTGTGGGACGGGGCACGGGTTACGCGGAACCACGACCGGCATGTCCACATCAATGCCCGGCTGTCTGACCTGGAGAAGGAGGTTACCGACACTTTCAAGCGGCTGTTTGACCTGGCCCCATCTGAGAAGGTGAGCAAGGCGGCGCTAACGGGTGAGCTATATCCGACGGTGGCCGAGCCGGTGCCGGTTGCCGTGCCGGTGGTGAGCCGGACCTTCCGGCAGGTGTTGGAGGAATGGAAGGGGGAAAACAGGAACTTGGCCAAAGACTCGCTACGCAAGTACGACCAGCTGGCCACGATGATGGAAACCTGGCGGGCCGACCTTCGGCCGGAACAGGTGACACAGAAGGTGGCGAAGGAGTATCAGCAGCACCTGCTGGATTTACAGAAGTCGGACGCGACCATCAAAGTACATTTCGGGGGTATTCGCAAATGCTTGGAGCAACTGGGGCTTCCGGCGGATATGGTGTGGCTGCAGTACTCGGCCAAGAATGCGCCGCAGCTGGATTTGGAAATTGAGGAAGTGCGCCGGCTGATTCAGTGGCGGCCCACGTCGGAGAATCTGGCGGAGGAGCGGGACCGGTGGCTGTTTCAGCTATTCAGCGGGCGACGGTATGAGGACCTGGAGAAATTCGACGTGCGCGAACGAATCACGCTGACGCTGCCCGATGGTGGCAAGGTGCCGGCGCTGCTTCACGCGCAGGGGAAAACGGGCAATGATGCGGCCGTGCCGCTGCCGCCCATTGCGGTAAAGATTGGGGAGCGGTGGGGCTGGCACTTTCCGGCGCGTACCTGGCAGCAGCGGTGCGACTGGATTAAGGATATTGCCAAGGGTGCGGGGCTGGTACGCGAGTGGGACGACCGGCTGATTACGGGCGGTAAGGTGGTGCATAACTGGCGGCCCATTTGCGAGGTCATCAGTACTCATACAGCGCGGCATACGGCTGGCACGCTGCTCAAACAGGTCAGCAACGGCAACAAGGCGCTGGCTAAGCTGGTGCTGGGACACGCCGAGGAAGACGTGACGGACCGCTACGCGAAAGACAAGGCGCGGCTGCTGGCTCCAGCGGTGCTGGATGCATGGCGGGTGGTGCTGGGCGAGTGGTACGACGATGAGCCGGCGCGGTAGTGTTGGGACCAAGCTGCGGGGGAAAAGGGACTAAGCTCAAAAAGGGCCTGGGCAGCTTTCAAGCTGTTCAGGCCCTTTTTTCGTTTTTGTGGGACCAAGCTGCTTCCGCAAAGGGACCAAGCTGGTTAGGGTGCTATCGCGGCATCGGAAGTGTGCCGGCTAGGGTGGATGGAAGGTGCCTTCAGGGTGCCTCCGTCCTGCCTTTAGCTACGGTTGAGGGCGGCGGCTACTTCGGCCTCGGGGAGGCTCGTGTACTGGCAGAACTCGGCAACGGAAACGTAGGCGCGGGCCGGCTTGCGAAGCTGGGTGCGGATGCGTTGGAGAAGGCGCTTGCCGGCATCGTAGCCGGTGCCGGTGAGGCGGGCGACATCCTTCGGGTATAAGCAAACCTGGGGCATCTGAGGGCGGATTGGGGCGAATGGGATGGACGAATATACAACGGCTGAAAGCCAGTCGTAGGTTCGTTTAATGAAAAGTAAAGCACTGTATTTCAGTGGGTGGTTGCTACTGGTTACGACTGGTTTCGGGTCGGGCTGCATCCCGGCGGCGGGCGGTGCCGGCGCGGTGGTGACGGAAGCGGGGCGCGTGGTGCGGGTGGTGGACGGCGACACTTATGACGTGCTGGCGGCTGGTGTGGTGCGCCGGGTGCGGCTGCTGGGCGTGGATGCGCCAGAGCATGACCAACCATTTGGGCGGCAGGCGACCGACTCGGTGGCCGGGGTGCTGTGGGCGGGGCGGCCGGTGGTGCTGACGCGGCGCGGGGTGGACCTATACGGGCAAACACTGGCCACGGTGCGGCTGCCGGTGTCTGCCGGGCCGGCCCTGGCGCTGGACTCGCTGCTGGTGGTGCGGGGCTGGGCGTGGGCCTGGGACCCCAACCGGCGGGTGGCGGGCCGGGCGGCGCAGCAGGCCCTGGCACTGGCGGGCCGGCGCGGGCTGTGGAAGTGCGGGGCCGGGGCAGCTCTACTGCCAAGCCAATGGCGCAGGTTTGACTACAAAAATAAGCGGCGTTACGGGGTGGGCTGCACCTGGTAACAAGGCCGCGTAAGCGCAAGCAGCCACAAACTCATTCCTCATTTTTAACAACCTACTACTATGGCACGTCAGACGGGCATTATTGGCATCCAGGGCACCGTAGGTGGCCTGGTGTTTAGCAAAAACGGGAACATTTCCCAAAAGCCGCAAGGCGATAAGGCGGCCTTCGCCAGCGCTCCGAGCCGGGCGCGTACCCGCGAAAACGCGGCCGAATTTGGCTTGGCCGTCAAGTATAGCAAGCTGCTCCGCGATTCGCTGCGGGCAGCTATTGCGTCGGCCGGCGACAGCCAGGTGGCGGCCCGCCTCACGAAGGTGATGCGGGAGGTTATCGGCCTCGACGACACGAACGACCGCGGGCAGCGGGTGTTTGACTCGTCTAACTCGGCTCCGCTGCTGGGCTTCGACTTCAACGCGAACTCCGGCATCGGGCAGACGATGTACTTCCCCTACGAGGTGACGGGGGCCGGCGCGGATGTGACGATGAGCATCCCGGCGCTGAATCCGGGCAGCGACATTGCAACGCCGCAAGGGGCTACGCACTTCGAAATCGTGTTTGCCGCTTCGGCGCTGGACATGGAGATGAAGACGTTCACCAACGCGGTGGTGGCGGCTCCGCTGGGCATCCTGCCGGTGAACAGCTTGCCGCTGGTCAATCAGTCGATGGTGGCGACGTTCGCCGCTGCTCCGGCCGCTGCCGAGCTGGTGGTGGGCGTGGTAGGCATCAACTTCTACCAGCAAATTAACGGCAAATACTACGCCCTCAATAACAACAGTACGAACCCGCTGGCTATTGAGTACGTGGCCTAAGCCTGGGCACCCTCGGCACGAAAGGGCCGGCCGGCAGCGGCCGGCCCTTTCTTTTTTCACCACTTTTTCTTAACTCAAATGGCAGCACTTACGGGTTATCAGCGGCAGGCCAAACGCCGCATCAAGAAAGCCCTGAAACGGCGCTATTCGGCCGATTTCAAGGCTCGTTCACTGGCGGTGCGGCTGGTGGCGGCGCTAGCCGATGCAGCAGCAGCGAATACGCGGATTGTGGCTGTGAATGGGCTCTACGGCACCACTTTTCAAGGCATGACCACTCTGGTACAAGACTTGAATGCGGCTGGCGTATCGGCAGCATTTGGAACGGCCCTGGCTGGCAGTATAGCCGGCTCACCGGGACAGGCATACGCCACGCCAGTACCCAACGCGGAGACGGGGCTGGAACTGCCACCCGACGCGGCCTTGGATTAAACTCTTCTCTTCACTCTTTTCAAACGCACTCTTATGCCCTTAACTGTCTATCAACAACAATTCCGCCAGCGCATGAAGCTGGCCATACGCCTTCGGTCGGATGCTGACCGCAAAGCGCGGGCTTATGCCCGCCTGTTGGCTTCGGCCCTCACCGATGCAGCCACGGCCGCTGATATGATGGACTTGCTCAATCAGATGTACAAGGTTGATGTGAGCCTTCAAACAATATTTGTCAAGTCGCTTGCCGACAGGGTAAGCGCAAAGCTGCTGACCGAAGTGCTGGCAGAAAGCCAGCCCGGTGAGGAAGTGGTGCTTTTCAATCAGGTGCCCGATGCTAACGGCGGACAGCTGCTGCCTGGCAATGCGGTGTTCGGGGAGCGGGCGGCGGTTAAATCCAACGTGATGCGTACTGGCTTTGAAATTGACTAAAAGGCCTTTTATATCAAATTGAGGAATCAATCGGCGTAGTACAGACAAAAAGGCTGGCTCCCACAACGGGAGCCAGCCTTTTCTTCTTGAAGCACAAGCTTAATGCTATGTCAAGTCGTTGATGGGGGCACCAGGGGCCTCTCGGATGACCACAGCAATGCCATTTTCCCGGCCCGTGCTGCTTGTGTACTTTTCACCACGGCCTATGATTTCGCCATTGGCTGCTTCCTGATTGAAGCCGTAGGGGCTCGTGCCAGTCGTTTGGGTACGCTTGAAGCGTACATCCTGACAGTTGGCTTTAACAGAAGCAATGCCTTTGAGGCAGCTTTCCTTGGTGGTGTAGCCCTCTCCCGATTGTACGGGTTCGCCATTGCTGGCCGAGAAGCGGTAGTAAAACTGGTTGTTGGCGCTGCTTCGGCGCACTTCAAATTTGCCCATGAGGGGTAATAATTTAATGATGAGAAATAGGTGTGAGAGTCCCCGCAAGGTGCCCGGTGCCGAGAGCACCGGGCACAGATTTGCACTGCATTAGCCGTGGCTCGACTCTGGGTCGTTGCCGTAGCTGCTGCGGTCGCGGATTTGCCCGGTGGGGCGGTGAACAAATACCTCACCCTCGCGCTGGATGGCGATGCCGCGGGCAATAACGCGCGCAGCTTCTTGGGTGGAAGCGGTCACGGTGACGCGCTGATTACCCTGGGAGCGAACTGCCCAGGAGCCGTTGTGAGGCACAACGTGAATGTTCTTACTAGCCATTTTGTTAGGCAATAAGGGTTGAGCGACGGGCCAATTTGCGGGGGCCGCCTGGAAAACCGAGCCTAACAAGAAGCCGTAAAGCGGCTGCATAAGAAATTTGCAGCTACTTTCGCAGCCTCATTGCAAACAAGAAGGGAAAGACCCCTGGGTGACTAAGCCCAGAGCAAGGCGCGACGCCGGCAAGTGTTTAAACCTTTTACTTTTTCTTCTTGACAGCCGTCGCGGCTAGCGGCGGCTGTTTTTGTTTGTTATCAGGTAGTCAGCAGTGGTGTTTTAAAAGGGTGAGTGCTACGAGTCCAGCCCCTTCAACTGAAAGGCGTGTTGCTGGTAGCTTATAAGGTTGTGGGTCTGCACGTTGTCGAGCCAAGCGGGTTCTTCGTGGCTGAGCTGGACAATCGCCTCGCGGCTTTTATGCCCAAGCTGATGGCAAACGGTTTCGAGGGTAGCCCATTCGGCCGCGGTGAAGACTTCCTGGCGGGCCGTCCGAAAGGGAGTGTAGTTAGTTAGCGGCTGCCCGTTGAAGCTGTTTTTTCGCACTGGGTCGATGGAGCGGATTAGTAGCCCTTCATCTACGAGCAGACCAAAGTGCATCTCATAACGCTCGGGTACCGGGCCGTAGGGGGCGGCTTGGTAGCGGTACCCGGACAATGAGCGCCCAGTAGCGCGGTAATGCGAGAAGTCAGCATAGAACAGCAGCTTGTTTAGGCGCACTAAGTAAAGATGCTCGCAACTGCTGAAGAAATAAAGCACCATCTCGGCAAACTTCTTCTGATTGGGCACAGTGTAGCCGGTATACTCGTCGGGAATAGCGCGGGGATTGAGCAGTGTGGGCGATAGAAAGGGCTGTTCGCTGGTAAAAAAATTCTCCTCGTCCTGCTGAATGAGGACGAGGAGGTGCTCTTCGAGCTTGGCTAGCTCGTTAGGGCGAAGCTTGTCTTTTTTAGCACGCACCATCTCGCGAAAGGTGCGGGGGTTACGGGCCAAGCGGAGATGAGCCGCGTTGGAGTCGCTCGGTATCTCGCCATCCTCATAGCTCCGGTATTGGTTGGGGCCGAAGTCGAGCAGGAGAGACATACGAGCTGCGCTGAGGCCGTACCGGTCCCGGAGCTGGCTTATCTGCTCCGGGAACATAATTTGGTGCTTTTGGCGGTATTGGCTGTACACCTGATTGACATTTAGATTGTCAAGCTCGTCGGTGGTGAAGCTCTGGCCGGTTACCTGGCACACGTAATGGTGGTAGATAAGCGAGAACTCTTCCTTACGGAATTTCTCGGTTACGGCTTCCTCGTGAAGAAGCGCGTACCCGTCGGTGAAAGGACTTTCAATCTGGCGGGCAATCATGGCTTGCGTTTGGATGATGACTTGGGTTTGCGATAGGGGAAGGTCAGCGGGGCTTTGTCTTTTTCCTCCTCGTGAAAGGAGACACATACAGCCGGCTTGCCGCTTGCGCCCATGTGGATTTTAATGTATAAATCAACTTGATTGACACGACGGCCAAATACCCATAGCGGGAGGCCGGTAACTTTATCGGCAAATGGCCCCTGAGCATAATCGCCGACTTGCAGGTCAAGCAAGAGGGCACGACGATTGGCAGGAGAAAAGCTAATAGCGAGCAAGGCTTTGATACTGTTCTTAGGACGCTCGTTGAGAAAGACTACCTCGAAGGTGTTGACTTTAACTTTGAATGCCTGCAGAAATAGCTCTACCTCGTCGAGGGTTGGGTTTGGATTCAAAACTACGATAAATTACGCAAAGTTCAACTACAAAGTTGTGTTTTCTGCAAAATGAAGCTTTCGGATAGGCGGTCGGTTTGCGGTATATCCGCAACCAGCTGGCGCAAATGATGCCCGTAGCCTTTTTCGTTGGGCCCAGCGCTGCTGGGCGTAGGCGTAGCCGTCGAAGGCGTGGGCTAGATTGATGATAGTCTGTTCAGTATCGGGGGTGAGGCCGGAATCCATAAGAATAATAAAACAGTGGCGACTGGGTGCAGATATCGGTTCAACTCAGAAATCCTTTGCTGCGGGCACGCTGAATAATCTCCCGTATCAGCTTATCCTCAAAGGGTTTGGGTGGCCGCTGTTCGCGAACCAGCTTGCGTATCATATTAAATTGAAAGTCGGTCAGGCGTTTGTTGGCGCGTTCCCAATCGTAAAGCTGTTGCAGCAGTTCCAGCGTCAGGGGCTGGTCGTGGTGGGTGTCAGTAGCGGCAGTCGGGGCAGTAATTAGTTCTTCCAGACTGCTCAGCAGGTCGGGCTGGTGTTCCAGCACCGCGTCGATGGCAGCGTGGCCATTCTTGATTTCAGATTCGGTCAGGGGGCGTCGGAGTTCGATGGCGCGGGCAATGCTGCCGCTCATTTCGAGTTGGCGTGGGGTGAGGCGCTGGCTTTGCCGGCCCCACGTTTCGATGGCATCCCAGGCGGCTTCGCCCAGCGAGGTGAGGGCGGCCGCCTGCGCCCGCTGCTCCTCGCGGGCCAGTTCTTCCGGGGTCTGGCGGGTGCGGGGTTCGTCGGCGGCCCGGTCGGTGGCAGGGACCGCCTGGATGGCCGTCCTAAGTGCGGACGGCACCGGCAGGCGCTGCAACTGCTGCCAGCATTCTTCTTTCACGGCCCACTCGCGGGCGGTGCGGGTGCCGGCCGTCTCCCGCAGGTAGTCATCCACCACCTGCAGTGCGGCCTTCATGGCCTCGCGCATGGGTTCAGTCAAACCCTGCTGCCGCCAGATGCGACCAAGGCTGAAAGGCTGCGGATTCATAAGTTGCCGGAGCCACGCTACCGTGTAGCAAACGGTGAGGGCACGGTAGCCGCCACCCCGTCCAAAAGTCTGGTCGTATAGTTTCTCAGTGGACTGAAAAAGAATGGCTTTAGCTGCCAGGTCCTGAAACCAGAACTTGTCCGGCACGGGGGGCTTGGCTCTGGCTTTCAGCTTCGTTTTGCTCTCGGGCGGGTTAATGAAAAAGGAGTAAAGTTTCTGGGCTCCACCCGCCACGATGTGAGGCCAGCCATCCCAGGTCAGGTCAAACTTAGCCACTGATTCTTTGGTCAGCACTTGCGCTTTGGGGTTTTCGCGCTCAAAAGCAGTGCGGCTGGCTTTGGTGATGCGCCGGGCCAGTTCAACCTTGTACTGGCCCCTCGCCCGTTCGTAAAACCAGCGGGTAAGCACATGGGTGCCAGCCGGCGCGGGTGCCGTCGTGGTGCGCGATACCCGTTCCAGCTCCACGTTAAACTCACTGTTGGCTGAGAGGTCGGCCGGGGAAATGCCGTTTTGGGTATTGGCGAAGCGCGAAATAAGCGGCACCATCATCGCCATTTCTTCGGAGCGGCGCAGCACGGTCAGCTTCATTTGCACGAAAACCTGGGCCAGCGGGTCGGCTTCCTTGTCTTTGCCGTTCATCTCGCGGCGGGTTTGGAAGATAGAGGCGGTTGTCTGGCCCCCATTCACAATTTGCAGCGCCCGGATGCTGGCAATGCCTTTGCCCCCTTCGGGCAGTGTGGTTAGCTCCACTTCGCTGGCGGTGGCAGCCAGCCCGTTGTTGTAAGCCAGGAAGCGATGCGGCACCTTCATAATGGTTTCGCGAATGCCTTTGTTGGTGTTGCCACCAAACTGCAGGAAGGACCGGACGTTCTGCTCCAGCAGACGGGCACCGTACTTCTCGTAAATGTCGGCCAGCATATTGCCCGGCAATATGGCCAGGTAGCTTCGGTAGTCGTCGTTGCCGACCGGCATGGGCAGGCAAGGCACGGCACCGTCGAAGTCGCGCAGGAAGTCTATTTCAATGGGTTCGCGGGCGTAGCCGCTGGTGCTGGTGCGGTGAAACCGCTCCAAGTCCCACACGTGAAACTGCAACAGTACGCCATGTTTCGTTCGCCGTTCTTCAATACCCTGTACCCGGGTGCCCAACAGGTTGTTGGTCAGTACAAAAACCCGCACCCGCACCGGCTGGTAACTGCTGCCATGCAACTTGTTAGCCAGCTCGTAGGCTAATGAGTGGCGGTCAAGTTCCGTTTTGAGGTAGCCATTGAGGCCGCGGGTAAGGAACTGCTCCGGCAGGCGGGAGAGGCGGCCCAGGTCAGTGGTGTTGAGCGTCGTCAGCTCGTCGCTGTCGTCGGTCGCCTGCACAATAAACAGGTCCAGGTTTTCGCTGTCTTCGCCCAGCGCGAAGGCGTTGATGCGGTACACCACGCTGCCTGCCTGCCGGCCTTCAGTGCAGAATACCACGTCGGCGGTCAGGTCCACATCGGCTAGCAGGTCGGTGAGGTGAAGGGTGGCTGCTTCCTCAAACAAGACCCCCTCACTAGCGGCCCGTTGGCGAATTTCCTGGTTCAGGTCGCGCAGAAAGTCGTGGAGTTGTTCGGTTTCATCCATTGGGAAACAGGGTAAGTAATTCGGTAAAGGGACAGCTATAAGCGGCCAAGCCGGAAAGGTCCAGCGAGTAGGTGAGGGCCGGGATGGCGGCCGGCAGGTCAGCATGGCGCAGGCGGGGGAAATCACCGAGTACCCGCAGTACTTGCTGGCCCTGCACGGTATAGGTGGTGCCTTGGTAGCGGGCGGCCTGCACGTCGAGGTAACCGGCTTGGCGGAGTCGTAGGGTCAGCGATTCGAGCGCAGCCGGTTGCGGGGCCAGGCGGGCGGCCAGCGAGGCGACCAAGGCGGGCAAGGTTTCAGCGGTGGGCCCGGGAGGACCCAGGTAAACGGCTACCAGAAAGAGACAGGCAAACGGGGTTTCATCCAGCTGGCGGGCGCTGCTGACTTTGATGGTCGTATTGTCGGGACCAAGGGTTTTGACTTCGGCGGCGCCTGTGTCGGGGACGATAAAGTCCTGGGCCTCGCGCAACGGCCCAACCCAGGCACTAAGCGCTCCGGCCGGACTTACGCCCTCCAGCAGCAACTGACGCAGCACGTACAGCTCGCCATACAGGCCCTGCTGGGCGCTGGCACTCAACCCCTCGGAACTGAAGGCCCGCAGCAGCGCTTCCCAATGTTCCAAGCGTTGCACAAAGGCCCGCATCCGGCCCATGTCGGTGGCCGGGGTGGTACTGGCCTGCACGATGTCAGCGGCCAGGGCCGCGAAAACGTCAGTCAGCTTGTCATCATCCAGAATCAGGGCCAGGTAAGCCAGCGTACCCCCGCCGGACGCCAACGATTCGAGCCGCAGGCCCTGGTGCCGGTAGTCGGCGGTGAACGACTCTGCCAGGGGGCGGGGCAGGCGCAACAGCAGCATGGGGCGCGGGGGCGCGTCGGCCACGCCCAGCAGGCCGGCACCTAGCGGGGGCTGGTCGCCGGCCACGCAGGGCCGCCAGTCAAAATTGCCAGGGGCAGGCGGGCGGGTCAGCATCTGCCGCCAGAGTTCGGGGAGGGTAAGCATTCAGGCGGTGGGCTAGTCGTCGTTTTCTTCCTCCAGCCCACCGCCCAGTTCCGGGTTGCGGAAAAACTGCTCATTTACCACGTAACTCACCTTTTTGTCGTGTTCCAGCACGGGGAAGCTGATAGCGTAGCCTAGCACGGGGAAACTGGTGCGGGGGGAACCTGGATTGCCGGTGCCTTCGGGGTCGAGGGGATAAAGCAACAGCAGCGCCTGCGACGGGTCGCGCTTCAGGCGAACCTGCACCCCCGAAGGGCGCACCGCCTTGTTCTTCGCATCGGGTTTCTGATTGGCAATGGTCTTGGCCAATGCGTCTTGATAATCAGACTCATCCAAGTCAAGTGCTTCGTGGCCAGGGCTGAGGATGCGGGAGTTTTTAAGCTGATAATCCAGCCCGGTCACATTATCGGTGTTGCGAAGCAGGGTCGGAATCATCACCGGCTCAGCTTGGCCATTCATAAAAAACGGGGCTGGCGCTGCGCCTGGGCGGTCGGCGGTAGCCAGTACCACCGTCCAGGTAGTGAGGTGGCCAGCCGGCTGCTGGGCGCTGATATATTCCGTTAACAGGGAGCGGATAAGCGTCGCCTGGTGAGCTTTGTATTCGTTAAGAAAATCCAGTACTTTATCAACGGGCACCTTCTTCCAGCCGTAGTCCTGACCCGTGCGCAACTTTTCGGGCCCACCGGTGAGGCCAGCAATCAGGCGCTGACCGGCAGCCATGTTGTGGCTGATTTCATCCGGGGAAAGCTGGAAGTTGTACGTTTCAATGAGTGTGCCGGAATAGCTCAGTTCCATTTTGCGGCCGGTGCGGCGCTTGTTAGCGGCCGTTATCTGCAACTCACCAGGCAGGGTACGGATACGAACACCGTAGTCCTGGGGGCTGCGGCCGGGAATGGCGCTCATCAGGTCGAACTGGTTACGCATTTCTTCCATCGCCAGCGTGACGTGGCGGTACCATTTTTTAAGGTCGGGCGTGGTAAAAAGGCGGCATAAATCCACGTAGCCGGGTCGGTAGCCAAACCAGCGGGCCATCTGCATCAGCGTGTCGTACATCTTGGTGGCCCGCAGGTAGTAGCTCACCGACAATCCGACCAGCGTGAATCCTCGGGAAAGCTTGTCGCCGCCGACGGCAATAACGGAAAGCACCTGACCTTGACGGTCGGCTTCGCTGTAGTCAAGGGGCTGCATCAGGGGGTCGGCACCGGGTTTGGCCTGGCCGTTCACGATGCGTACCTCCATCCGGGCTGCGGCGGGGTGCAGCAGCGGCTCGATTTCCGCCCAGGTGTGGGCGCGTATGAACGGGTCGCGGTAGGGGCCCGTGTCGATGCTGAGTGTGGCCGTTAATTGCTCGTACTCTTGCTGCCAGATGGAATGCAGTTCGGCCAGCAGCGCCGGGTCGTTGTGCTGAATTGCTTCCTGGTATTCTTTCAGCCTACGGTTTACCAGGCTGGCAATATCCTTCTGCCAGGTGTTGAACCGGGAAACGTGGATGAGCATGGAATTGTGCTCACCCTCCTGCCCGCGTACGCGGCGAATAGCGCAGGTCAGTATGAAGCATAGAACCGCCTTCTCCAACGAAGGCGGCAGCGTTTTAGGGCGTGGCGAACCGTTCTGGTGACGGTCAGGAATCAAGGTGGCGTAGTCAGTTACGGGCACCACGACGGGTAGCACGGTGGCCTCGTCATCCTCCGTCATACCAAAAATCCGGTGGGGGCCGACGTAATTGGACGGGGCCGGCAGGTTGATAATGAAGTCCCGGGGAAACAGGTCCTGACCCAGCGGCAAAGGGTACAGCCCATCGACGCTGAAATTCATCAGGTCAGCGATGCCAGCATCGAGCAACGGAATGTAGATGTTGGCAAAAGGCGTGGCGGTGTAGCCCAC
Organism: Hymenobacter sp.; assembly: GCA_025362615.1. Lineage (GTDB taxonomy): Bacteria > Bacteroidota > Bacteroidia > Cytophagales > Hymenobacteraceae > Hymenobacter. The sequence goes on from JANYFQ010000373.1 coordinate 15,556, forward strand.
GTAAGCCCGCTGCTCGAACAGCATGAGCAGTGCCCGGATGGCGCTGTTGATGACGGTGGCCTCCTGCTGGCGTTTGAGCGAGGCAACGCTGGCCACACTGGGAGCATCCTCCAGCACATACTTGGTGTTGACGGAGGCATTGTCGGCCTCATCGTCAATGATGAGGGCCGGCATATTCCGCAAGGCGTAGCCTTGTTCACCTACGCGGGTAGCCCGGCCAGCCAGCCACTTTAGCAGGCTTTTAAGAACAGCCGCATTTTTCTTGACGATGGCCACCACCGGAATGCCCCCGTCCAGGTCAGAATTATACTTCTTGGCTTCGCGGGTTTTGAAGTCCCCATCTAACCCGCTCGTGGTCAGGTTGTGCAGATAAAACTGTTTGCCCCGGTTGGCTATGTCGGCTCCGACACCGATGTAATTGTCAGCGGCAATTGGACCATCCAGCTTCCCGGACTTGGTTTTGCGACCGATAAAGCCCTCATCAATGCGGTCCTGCGTCTGGTTTCGCAGGTCGCTGGTCATGCCCGTCAGGATGATAATGATGCGGAAGCCAGCGTCGGCCGCTTTGCAGACCAAGCCGGTGTAATTGCCGGTTTTGCCGGACTGCACATGGCCCACCACCATGCCCCGGCGGTCCTGCTGCCCCGGCACTTCCGGGTTGAACAGGCTGTCCAGCACAGCATCCGTCATCCGGTCGAGCTGGTCCACGGAGTCCGGGGCGATTTTTTCGCGTTGATAGTCTATAGTGGAGCCAGAAATAGTGGCAGCGGTGAGCCTACAACACCGCGACGGTGCGGGTTTCGGCTGCCAGCGCGGTCACCGTCTTCTCAACGCTTTCGCAAACAGCGGCCCCGTTCACCGGTTGGTTGCCGGCTACTTGGGTAGCAAACGCAACCGCTCGGTTGATTATACTTGGCGTGATGTTGGCTTCACGCTTGAGCAGAATAAGGGCAGCTTGGCGAACGTCCTGCTCGACTTCGGAGAGGATAGGAAATGCAATTTCAGTCATGAGCTTTGGATTGAAGCGTGGTGAGTTAAGCGGCCGCAATTTAGCTTTGAGGCCGCTTTGGAAGAGGACATTGCTTCTGTTACGCTCAAATTATGAAATCTGGCCAACGTCTCTGGACCCGCGATGAATTGTTGCTAGCAATCAACTTGTATTGCAAACTGACCTTTGGGCAATTGCATAGCCGTAACCCAGATATTATTTCCTTGGCGGGGCTGCTTAATCGTACCCCAAGCTCTATGGCATTAAAGCTAGTGAACTTCGCTAGTCTTGACCCCAGCCTATCGCAAGCGGGCATGAGCAACGCCAGTAAGTTGGATAAAGAGGTGTGGAGCGAATTCTACGCCGATTGGTCGGGCCGTGCTTATGAAAGCGAAAAGCTGCTGGCTGACACGCAGCATATTACTTTGGAAGAAGTAGCAGCCGAGTACGAGCCATTGCCACCTGTGCCAGCAGGCAGGGTAAAAGAGCAATTGGTGAAGGTGCGGGTCAATCAGCAGTTCTTCCGCAAGTCGATAATGGCCGCCTACAACAATACCTGCTGTATTACGGGACTGTGCCAGCCCGCCTTGTTGGTCGCTGGCCACATTAAACCTTGGAGCGAAGACGAAGCTAATCGCCTCAATCCGCGCAATGGCCTGGCCTTAAATGCCCTGCACGACCGCGCTTTTGAGCTGGGCCTGTTCACCATCCGGCCCGACGACTACGTGATAGAGGTAACGCCGACGGTGCGCAATCCGAAGCGGCCCGAT